>NZ_JBQKHC010000001.1:0-268861 GCF_052118485.1 Collinsella sp. LCP21S3_C7
CCGTGATCGACCGCATCGTCCACCACGGGAGGCTCGTCCAGTTCCGCGGCGAGTCCTACCGCGTCCGCCATGCCCTCATGCAGGAGGGCTAGCCGCTCAAAAAGCGTGCGCTTCCGATGCCCAGACTGCTCAATTTCCGATGCTCTTTTTGCTCAAATCCTCTTGACGAAACGCACGCAACGCCACACGACGCCGGGGAACTGGTTGGAGCAGTCGTCCACGGAGTCGTCGCCGTAGAGCTCCTCGCCGCACTGCATGCATTTCCAGAATCCCTCGTCGGGGTCGAAGCCCGCTTGGTCGCCGAGGTCGGCTCCGCAGTTCGGGCAGTAGTAGTCGCTCATGGGGCACTCCTTAGGGACACGTTGGCGCTATGATATCCGCATGGCCCGCGCGCTTGTGACCGCGACGCATCATTACCACATGAACGATGTCTAGTGATTGGTGCGCAGCATGAAAACGTTGATGAGGGTTACTGGGTGCTGGAGCGCGTGAGGGAGTTTCTGCGGGCGATGGGGTTTCGGTCGCCGTTGGAGAAGATGGGGCCCCGCAAAGCAAGCATGAAACGTGACCCAGATGCCTGATTCGGAGCCAATTTGACTAATTTGGTTCCTTTAGATGGTGGCGCGATTGCGGGAGGTGGATGTTAGGTGAATCTAAAGTATACGGACGATGGGACGCTACCCGAACTCGTGGCAAACCTCGCCAGCCTCAAGCGCGAAGGCATCTACTGGGATTTCAAGCGCGAATGGCACGACAACAAGGCCGATCTACTCCATGACATCATCTGCATGGCAAACAATCCCGCGGAGACGACGGGGTTGTTGATAATCGGCGTCGATGAAGAGGCGGGCTATGAGCCGACCGGCGACGCCGACGCCTTAGGCAAGCGATTGGTTACGCAAAACCTCGTTGATATACTGCGTTCCAAGAAATGGGCCGACGGAATGCCGAGAATTCGTATTGCCACAATCGACCTCCGTGGCGCCTGCGTCGATGTCGTCCTTGTCGACCACGACAAGGACGCCATGCCTTACTACCTTGTAGAAGACTACAGAGACGGCGGTAGCACCGTGCGCGCCGGCGCCATTTACACGAGAGACGCGGACAGCAACACACCTAAGAACGGGACGGCGACCCCTCTCGCTGCCGAGCGACTATGGCGCAGGCATTTCGGGTTGGACAAGACCCCCCTTGAAAGGCTTCCGCAGCTGCTAAAAGACCCCTCGAAGTGGAAGCACACCCTTCCCGTCTTGGCACGAGATGAGGAGTACTGCGGGTACTGCTTCCATCATGTCGACTTCCCTGAGTTCACTTTCGTCCGCAAGCCCGAGGAGGATTGGGACGCCGTTGAGTACTTCATGCTCGCCAGCCCGTTCTTCTCGCATCCCAGCTGGTGGACGTGCTACTTCTACTACCATCAGACCATGATTTACCAGATGCCCGGCGCGTACTCCGACCACCTGTGGATTCCGGCGCCGACCATTTCCACGCTTCACGACCACTGCTATGCGGTTCCGCCCGAAGACGCGCACTTCTACATGTATTACCTCGAAGGCTCCATCGAGCGAGCCGCGATGATGTTCGAACTCGATGAGAGCAAAGAAGGTCCCAGCGCTCTGGAGGAAGTCCGCTGGCTCGATTCGCTCGTCCCGACCTATAAGGACGAGGGCGAGCGGATTGCCTTCGAGAGATGGGTTGAATCGAATTGGGGCATGTTCCTCGAACGTTGTAAAAACCAGACGCTTTTCCGTCGTGTGTCCGAGAAGTTGCCCGATTCCATAAAACGCTACGAAAGTGTGGAGCGTCGTGCGAGGGAATCGGCGACTTTGGTGGACTTGCTGAAGGAATACCGCGCCCTTCATACGGAGGAGCGCTGAAGGTCGTTTAGGCTGGGAATATGTCTTAGCCGCAGCCTGCCTAAGCGATGCGGGCCTTGATTGACTCGCTCATGCGCTCTGCAATCGCGCCCGGTATCTTCGAATCGGCGTTGTCGCTTTTAATCCAGTACTGGCCGGTGAAATGGACCCATGCGTTGAAGTCGACGCTGAACCCCCATTCCGAGATGTTGCTCTGGGAACGCACCGTAAATCGGGCTATGGGTCCGTCGCAGCGGCACGAGACGACCCTTTTGATGGTTTTGGCGGCGGCGTCGGCCATCTGTGCGAACTCTTCTTGGGAAATGCCGTCTTCGAAGCTGAAGGGCGTCTTGGGGCGGTTGATGTTGCGCTGTATTTGGTTGCCGATGTCGGCGACGGTGCCGCCTATTCCACAGACAACGTCGACAGCGCCCTTCGCAACAGCGCCGCCCGCCTTTGCAACCACGTCGACGGCCCCTGCGGCGATGCCGATTGGGCTGAAATCCTTGTCGAATATGTCCATGTTCTGCGACCTGCCTTCCCTGCCTTGTTGCTTCGCATTATAGCCGGCCACCTTGGCCACCTGTTGCTGTGCGAGTTAGGTTTTGCGAGAAAAGTCGGCCGAGGACCTCGCCGCGGCGATGAGATTCGTGGCGCGTTCGGCGCTGCGGATGGCCGCATTCTAGCACGACCTGGCGCGGAAGCGTGCGTTCGACCCCCCCATTGTTCAGGTCGACGCCCAGTGCGGCGGCATCCAGCCAGATGAATCTGAATCTGAATCTGCCCCATTCCCGTTGACAAGTCAATTTCCGTTTCGCATGATGCGGGCAACGGAGGATAGGAGGCAGGCATGGGAACCCCATCGCCCAAGCACACGGCCGAGTTCAAACAGAAGGCGGTTGAGCTTTACAGAAAGTCCGGGACGACCTACGCCGAGGTGGCGCGCGGGCTCGGATGCGACCCGGGCAGCCTGTCGGACTGGGTCAAGAAGGCCGACGCCCCGCGCGGCGGAAACCCGTTCCAGGCGGCCGAGGAGAACCGCAGGCCCAAGCGTGTTAGCGTCAATGCATTTTTCACCATTTGGGGCTGCGGTGGAAATCCTGGACCGTTTCGGGTTAGGCGATCTGGACTGGGACAACATAATGGACACGGAGAATCGAGCGTTTCGATTGGAAAGGAGTTCAAACTATGCCAGGAAAACGCCGCGGCAGACAATTCAAGCTCTCCGCCGCGAGATTGGTTCTCGAGGAAGAGATCCCAGCCAAGGGGCTGTCCGACCGGCCAAACGTGCCGTGCCGCGTCCTCGGAAGGCGGGCGGCGGAATATGGGGCCGAAGGCGAGGACGCGTTTCCCGGAAGCGGCAACCCCGCCGCGAACAAGGATTGCGAGACGCTGAAGCTCAAGAAGGGGAACGAGGAGCTCCGCAAGGAGGTCGCGATACTGAAAAAAAAATTCCGGGCCTTTTTGAGGCGAGCCCAAGCGTGAGGTTCGAGTCCGTGAGGACCGGCGGGCATGGGATGAGCGTCAAGAAGGCATGCGGGGCGCTGGGCGCCAGCGGGGGCGGATGCTATGCCTTCCCGAACCGCCCCAAATCATCGAGCAGATAGCCCGCGGGGCGCTGGAGCCGTTCGTCGAGGACATCTCCTGCGCCAGCAATCGCAGATACGGGTCGAGGCGAATCGTCGTCAGCGGCGATATTCCCCATCAAGTCGAGCTTTCTGCTCTACCGTTACGCCATTGCGGCCATTAACCTGGGCCCAGCCTATTAAGCCTGGACGAATATCGTTTGCCCCGTAGCGATCGCGAGCCTGAATCTGGTCGTATTCCGCCAAAATCATGGAACGCGGGCCCACTACAGACATCCCTTTTGTCAAGACGAAAAAACGCTGAAGTCGCCGACAAGTTGGATTATTGGCTTGACCTGCAGGTTTCTGTATTGCCAATGGCACTGCGGACAGCGTATTGCGCCGGCGAATCGCGGCAACCGCTTTGCGCATAATAAAAAACGCCCGACGACAATTCGAAGGGTCGGGTCGAGCCCGAAAATGGCCTCTCTCCCCTAAGCCGAATCGTCCCATTGGGGCAAATTCCCAATGGGACGATTCTCCGCAGACGGCGCGCGGCTACATGAGCCTCGACAACCGAAGCCGGCAAATGCAGCCTTGCGCCAGGGTCGGCCGCCGCAAAGCCACGGCTTCTCGTTACTTTGCCACCAGGTACCTTCCCACGGAAGGCTTCAGCTTTGGGGGAATCCAAATCGGACGAACCTCGGAGTCGACCGCCTAGCTCATGAAAAGATTTGAGTCAGCCAGTGAGCCGTCGAGCGACGTCATAATGAACGCCCCATGCTGCGCGACGATTCTCGGCTCATAGCCCCACGGCATCACGAGCAGGGGGCGCCCGCCCCGGCAACGATCGGTCTCGGGCTCCTGACCGTCGGACTGTTCTCCAATAGAGACGCGCATATCGGAGTTAACCCTATAGGAATACACGACGCCAGTCACTTCGCCATGTCTGGATGACGCGAAGCAAAGCGCAACGTCGAGGCTCGAAGCCACATCGAGCAGACGCGTCGCACCGTCGTAATGCCGCATGCAGGCCATGAACCCCAAAACGGGGCCGCCGCAGCAAAGCGGCCCGTTGGCCCGCGCCTCTAGCCGCGGTCGGACACCGCGAGCCCCTTCTCGTTGGCGAGCTTGTCGACCTGATGATCGCACGAGAGAAGGCCCTTGGCCATGAGATTTCTCCTAGTTCCAGCGGGTGCGTTTTTCGTAGCACAGAACTTACCTACGTTTGCGTTTTGTCGCGACTTGCTGAGAAGCGTCGCAAATAACAAGCACATTTGCCCAGTTAACGAGAAGCAAAATCAGCTAGACACTCACCGCTTCCGCAGCAAAACGCAAACGTAGGTAAGTTTTCCCAAACGGCCACCAGAACAGCATGGTTGAGGCTTTGACGACGATTTTCCCGAAATCAATTAGTCCAGGTGAGGCAATGGAGGCACCAACTCCGCCCCCTTGTCTCACTCCCCCAGCTGGATGACGCGATCGCAGACCTCGAGTGCGGCAGGGCGGTGGGTCACGATGATGACGGTTTTGCCCAGGTCGCGAAGACGCGAAAGCATTCTATGCTCGATGTCCTGGTCAAGCGCGGAGGTGCACTCGTCAAGCAACAGCACAGGAGCATCGCTGTAGACGGCGCGCGCAACGGCCAGTCGCTGCATCTGCCCAACGGATAGGCCAGACCCGCCCTCCCCCAGCTGGGCGTCCAACCCCCCCTCGGGCAGCTCGCGCAGAAAGTCGTCCGCGCAGGCGGCCTCGCACGCCCGCCACACGCGCCCGTCATCGACGCTCCCCCGCTCGGACATGGCCACCACCTCGCGAACGCTGCCGCTCATGAGCATGTTGCCCTGCGGCACGTAGGCAAACGCGCCCGGCGCAAGGCTCGCCGCGTCAATGGCCACCCCGCCCGCAAATGCAACCGTAACGTGCCCCGCCGCAGGCTCCACCATGCCCAGAGCCAACGCCAGCATTGTTGATTTTCCTATGCCGGACGGCCCCGTCACCGCAACAAACTCGCCTGCACGGACCTCAGCCGAGAAGTCTTTCAGCACCAGACCGGGCTCCCCTTCCGCATAGCCAAAGTCCACGTCGTCGAAGCGCAACGCCTCAAAGGCGGCGCCCACAGGCGCGGCAAGCACTTCTCGACGTTCGGGAACCAGGGCCTGGATGCGCTCTCGGCTGGCAGAGATCACGGCAAGCTGAGGCACCACGCCGGAGAGGCTGGAGAACGGCGCCCTCACCTGTCCGACCAGCTGGACCAACGCCATGAGCGTTCCATAGCTCATGCGCCCGGTGAGGATGCCCCAGCACCCGTAGCAGAAGCCCGCAAGATACGAAAGCTGCATTGCAACGCTGAACACAGCCCCGCTTGCCACGCTCGCGCCAATGCGACGCTCATAGGCGGCCAGATAGCGGTCCATGAGCCCTCGCAGCGAGGCCATCACGCGGCCGGCGGCGCCAAAGGAGCGGATGACCACCAGGTCCTCGAGGCTCTCTTGCAGGTGCCCCCGCATGGTGGCCTCAGCCTCCTGGGCCTCGCGGTGAAGACGCTTGAGCCAGCGCTTCATGGCAAGAGAGATGCCCACACAGACCAAGCCGCCCACCGCAAAGAGCAGGCCCAACGGCGGTGCCACAGCAAACATGAGCACAAAGGCGGCAACGGCGCGCACTGCCATGGAGAGGACCTCCGGGGCCATGGCCACCATTCCATTGGCCACCACCGAGACGTCCGACGTCAGCACGCTCATGACCTCACCGGTCAGGCGTCCCTCGGGGAGTCGTCCTCCCTGCATGAGAAGCTGCGCCACGTGGGCCCGCAGTGCATTGTCCACGCGCACCTGGGCGCTGCCAGACAGCCACTTTGAGATGCAAGACAACGCGACCTGCAAAAAGATAGCAGCCGAGAAGAGCGCAAGCGCAGACCCAAAGGCCGCGGCGTCCTGCGAGGTCGCGGCGTCGATGGCACCGCTCATGAGCAGGGCAAAGCTCACGGCAATGACCGCCGACGCGCAGCGCGTCGCGCACAGCACCCACACGCGGGAGAGGTCCTTCCTGCAAACGGAGCGCACCCAGCGGAGCGTCTCGAGCGCGTGGCGGGGCGCACCGTCGGCGCGTTTTTCGCCAGAGGCCGTTGTGCCCACACATTTCTTATCGCTCATCGATCCGCATCCTTGAGGACGCGCAGCTCCGCCCTGAGGCGCCGCCCGTTGACGAAGGGCCTCACCACAATGCGGTACGCATAGACTGCCGGGAGCAGCCACGGGTGCCGCTTGAGAACGGGGTAGCCAAGCTGTAGCTTCTTGAGCGGTGGAAACACCCGGTGAAGCATGTAGCGCATCCTCGGACCCCGGCCCAAGTCCAACTCAGCCTCCTGGCGCAATCTGTTGGTGACTTGGTTCTGGAGGGTGCCGTAGGTGCCGCTCTCCAGCATGTAGGCAAGCATCTGCCCAAGCTCATCGGGAAGAGCGCCCGTCTCGCCCGCAAGTACGCGGCCGCAGGCGTCCTTGCCAACGACCGCCACCGCAAGGGCGCGAAGGGACTGCTCGAAGTCCGCCATACCCAGCTCTCTGAGCTGGGCTTCCACGTACGCACGGTCCATCTGCGCATCCCAGGCCTGCATGAGGACCCACTGGTCCGCAATGCCGCGAACGCCGTGGCCACTGGCTTCAAAGTGCTTGGACATGTGCGCAATGTGATAGACGTACGTGTCCTCGCGAGAAAGCTCAAAGTCAAGGGAGCCCTCGCGCGCGGGACGGGCACGCAGCCATGAGTTCTGGTAGTACTTCCACCAGTCAACCTCAGGCACGGCCAGCTGTCGGTGCATCTCCATATTAAAGACGGGCGGCTTGAGGTAGTTGTCGCAGTTGCCGGCCCCAAAGCCCTCGGCCTCATAGCCCAGGCCCTCCATGATGCGGCGCAGCTCAAGGGCGGTGTCTTCCTCGTCAACGGCCATGTAGCCACCCTGCGCAAGAGGCTCCACGCGGCCACAGAGGATGTCGTTGTCGCACATCCAGCGCATTTCCGGACGGGGGTATTCGCGCCCGACGACAAGCCCCTTGAGCGGTAGGCGAGAAATGCCTGCCTCGTCCATCTTCTGGAAGATTGCCTCGCGCTCTACGTCAAAAAGCGCGAGGCGCATGAGGTTAGCATCGACCTGGGCCTTCCAGCGGCTGACCTCCCCTGGGGTCACGCCCGGCACGCGGGAGACCGCAAAAGCACAAGTGGACGTCACGGAGTTTGCCGCGGCAAGCCGGAAGGCGCCCTCCCAGCTTGCACCCCCTGGCAGCGGCAGCGACACCGCCCCTGTGAGCGCGCAGGAGAGCAGGTGCGTGACGTAGGCCTCGTCGTCAGTGAGGCGCATGGCCTCGGTCAACTGCGTCATGCGAGCTCCCCCGCTCCGCGCCGGCCCAAGAGAATCCTCTTGCCCACCCTCTTGACCAGGCCCCAGGCTCGGCGAGAAGCCCTTCGGACAGGACCCAACGCCACCCAGAGCCTGGAGTAGGCCCGGTAGCTGCGCGACATGCCGCAGTCAACGTAGCGATCGTCTCGGTAAAAGCCCTTGAGCACGCCAAAGACCTGGTCAAAGGGAACTCGCTCCAGGGCAATGCAGTTATCGCCGCAGATGACGTAACCGTTCTCGTAGAGGCCCAGCACGCGATGGAGCACCATCATCTGGCCCCGTCGGTAGAGCGCCACGTCGTAGCGCTTGAGGCGCTCGGACGCCGGCACCACCAGTATTGCATCGCGACGGTTGCGCAGCATGGGCCACATGGAGACGCCAACCGGAGGCCCTACGTAGAAGCCCTCGGAATCGAGCAGCTCCTTGATGCCGGCGGCGCACGCGTCGGCCACAAGGGGCTCGGCTTGGGTTTTGGGATGCTCAGAGGACATGGGAGAGTGCCTACCTTTCGACCGGGAGACTAACCGTTTTATGATACGACATCGCACAGGCAGCCCGCCTCCGGGGTACGTGGCGATTGGCGAGAAGCGCGATCAGTCGCCGCCCCAGTCATTGAGAGGGTTGTCGCAATTGACAAAACCACCGTCTTGTGGCCCCGGGAATAGGGTGCCACCATCATCAACCTTGATGTCACAGCAGCTACCAATCGTCAAAGCGCCGACTTCCTCCTCCAGTTCCACGACCTCAATCTTGGGCGCAACGTAACTTCTCATGATCAAGGTGGAATCCTTCCTCGAGGTACCAAACCAATAAGAAAGGTTACATCCTCATTGAAAAATACCAGGCTGAAATTAGAAAGGTCCTCTAAGCTCCCATTTTGCTTTTCTTTGAGTTGTAAATTGAGAGCATATTGGCTTGTATATTAGCTTTTGCCAACACGATGGTCTCCGGCATGCACACGGCAGTGGCCGGACACTTCTTAAGTCTGATACAGGTTGGGTACTCAAAGCAGTCGGCGCATCGCGGCATGGGTTCGAAACGCTCGCGGAAGCTCTGAACCACAGCCCCGTCAAGCTCATCGGAGTCAATGCTACCAACGAAGTTGTCCTCGCTATAGTGTTCGCAAAGCCCGAGGTGACCATCAGGAAGTACCGTGAGAGAGCTTCCGCTGTCTGCCATGCACTGCGACATGGGAAGTTTGTTCTTGAGACGACGACGCTTGAGAAGTCCCACCGCTTCAAGCCTCTGATCAAGAAGTCTAATATTGGCAAAGAGCTCCCGAGTCGCTTCGTCCTCCATGGGAACGATGCCAATGCCTTCAAACTCGTGCATCACCGCACAGTAAACCGTAAGCAGCTCAGATCCGGCAAAGTGTGTCTTCAAATCATCTACTAAAGTAAGTAAGTTCTTGCAGTTTGTCTTGCTCACGTTGAGACGCACCATCACGCGGACGCCCGCGTCAAGCAGACCCCGGATGTTTGCGAGCACAACCTGGTAGGGGCTCTTCTCGCCGGCGTCAACGTAGCGCTTGACGGCGTTGTAGACGCCCTCGGCGCCGTCAAGCGTGATCTGAATCTGGCGAAGCCGCCAGAGCTCGGCTGCGCGCTTGATGAGCTTCTCGTCAAAGAGGAAGCCATTGGAGATCATGGAGGACTCGTACCCGATGCCGCGCTCAACGAGGTCGTTGCAGATGAGGTCAATGACCTGAGCGTTGTACAGGGGCTCTCCGCCAAACCAGGCAAGATGGACCTTGTTGCCCCCGCAGTGGCGCACGATGTAGTCGGCCGTCTTGTGGGCGGTCTCGACGCTCATGGTCGGGCGTGCGCGGCCCTTCTCGTAGCAATAGAAGCAGCGCGCGTTGCAGTCCATGGTGGTGAAAACGTGGTAGGTGGTGACGTGCTCGGGCCTCTGGTGGAGGGACTCCAGCACCAGGCGCACGAGGTCCGCCGAGCTCTTGTCGTCTGTGCTCGCCGGAACGCGGAACCAGCGTTCCTGCAGCTCAAGGCACTCGTCCGGGCTGCCAAACTCCTCAGGCGAGAGGAGCGCGAGCTCGCGCGTCAGCGTGTTGAAGGCAAGGATGCCCTCCCCGACCTCCTGGAAGACCAGGTGGTTGGTCCACCTCCAGCCGTCCGGCGCGGCCTTGGGCTCGCCCAAGATCTTGAGCACGTTGGATACCGGTTCTTGGATGGTCTCCACGAAAATCTGCCTTCCTGTTTTGTGGAACATGCCAGGCAGGCAAAACATCTACTTGCGCAGCATGCGAGAGGGGAGTAAATTTAGTTCAGTTCAAGTGTAAATACTAACGATGGGAGCTTCTCGAAATGGACAAAAAGAACAGAGGGTACGTCTCGCCGGAGATGGACGTGATTTTGTTGGAGCAAGAGGATGTTGCATGCAGTTTTAACTGGTGCGTCTCCGAGCCAGACGGCACCAGTTTGGGTGATCAGCCAGTCATTGAGTGTCCTCCGGACAATGATTGCGCGACTGACATTAACAATTGGTGATAACCAACCCCACTAGTAGCACCCCTGAGCGGCCAACCGAATCCTTCTCGGCTGGCCGCTCTTTTATGCGTCAGTCCTCAACAAAGCCCTGCTCGCGCATGCGGGCGAGAAGTGCCTCAACGTCAGCGAGGGCACGGCCGGTCTCCACGTCGTACTCGGCTACGAGGCGCTCGGCTATGGCCTTCACGTCCAGCCCCTCCTCCACGCCGTGCCAGACGACGGCTGCGGTCTGGTTGAGCTTGACCATGCCATGGAAGTCTCGGCTGGCGTCACCGGTGGCAATGACCACGGCCTGGCCGGCGACGTCTCGCATAACAAAGCCCTGCTTAATCCTCATGGGAATTCCTTTCATCATTGTTGACTAAACATGCGTCAAAGTCTTGGCCTGTCATAGCCTCGAAGCTAGCGCGAACTGCGGTTGGTTCCATGGTGCAGGAAAGCTCGTAGACCGGAACGCGCCGCAGCAGCACATCAAGAAACTCCAGCGTGAGGACTGCGGCGGAAGCATCCGAGGGAACGTGGAGCTGCCTAAGCGCACGCTCAAGGACATCCGCCGGCTCGATGCGCCGGCAGACGTCCTTCTCGCCGCGCGAGATGAAACAGAGACCGCCAAGTGGAACGCAGACGTTGCGCTGCCAGCCCTCCTTACCAGACCACGGGGTGCCGCAGGCCATCACCTCGGCGTCACTTGCGTACAGCAGGGGCTTGTCCCCGTTGACCGCCTGGACCGCATTGCCCAGTGTATGGTGCCAAAGTCGCAGGTGGGTGGACTTGCCCGTACCGCTGGAAGCGGTGAAGGCGTAGGCACGGCCATCGTACTCAAGCACGGCAGCGTGCATGAGGAAGCGTCCGACGGCAGGGCCCTTCTCGGCAAGCTGGCGAAGAAGGGCGAGCTGGGTCAGGTAGGTGTCAGAGAAGTAGGGTTGACTGGCGATCTCTCGCTCGGCCTGAACGAGTTCCGGGGTCACGCAGAGGCTGAGGTCCGCAACGGGCGCCGGAGAAGGCACAAGGTAGTCACCAAAGAAGCGAGAATCGTCAATGCCGTCCACGTCAACGAGGATGTCCGCAAGAGACAGCTGCATAGGCTTCAAAACCCTTCAGGAAGTAGGTTTGTAACGACCTTTGCATTATACGCAAGACCTCCGAGGGGGTACATTCAACTCGCAAACACAACAGATAGGAGCCGCAATGGGGCACCAGACCTGCACCTACGAGCAGCCCCAGATGGACGTTATCGTCACAAATCCAGGTCGACCCACTCGTCGAAGGTTATGGAGTCGCGGTTGCGACGGGTTTGCCAGCAGCAGGTCATACCCGGCTTCACTAGCAACCTCTGGCGCTGGTAGTCATTATAGGTCGCAACCTCAGCCGGCAACGCGGGACGTGGGCCCACAATGCTCATCTGGCCCAGGAACACGTTGAGGAACTGCGGGAACTCGTCGATGGAGTGCTTGCGGATGAACTTGCCGATCTTGGTGACGCGAGGGTCCTCCCTCATCTTGAACATAGCGCCGGCGATCTCGTTCTGCTCCTTGAGCTCGGCGAGGCGCTCGTCCGCGTCTTTGTACATGCTGCGGAACTTCCACATGCGGAAGGTGGAAAGGCTGCCGTCGCGGTGGGTCTGGCCCACGCGGATCTGGCTATAGAAAGGGTTACCTTCGCTTTCCAGGCGAATTGCGGCGGCGAGGACCAGGCTGGGAACTGCGATGATCGCAAGCACAGCACCGCTAAACACGATGTCGAACGTGCGCTTCACGGCACGATAGGCCAGGCGCGAACGATCCCAGTCCACGATGGATTGCATAGCCTTGTAGCGGCCGACGCCCTCGCGCCGGTCCATGGCCTGAGCAATCAACGCCGCCCCCACGGGCGCATTGCTCTCTGTCATTTCCTTAGCAGCCACAGTCAAACGTACGTCCCTGCCCCCAGGGATCCCCAATCGATAAATTCAAAATGCGAACAACTTGCCGGCGCAACGTCTCCCTTTAAGTTTTGCTGGGCACGTCGAGCGGAAGCACTTCCCTAAAGCTGGAATCGCCTTCGCCCACGTCTACCAGGCACCAGCGTTTATGACGGTCGATCTTTTTAACGCGGGCCTCTTGCCCCACCAAGGGACCCTGCTCTATGTGCAACACGCCGTCTTCTATGCGCGCCACGCTGTTGCGCACCACGCCGTCGTCATCCAGCACGCTGCGGTACCAGTCCTGCGCATCATCCGGCATGGGCATGTACGCCCGCTACCTACTGCCGGCGATGCGACAGCCAAAGCTCAACTGGGCCAGGGCCCTATCGAGCGCGGCGGCATCGTGCGTGGCGACGAAGAAATATTCCTTATACATGGGTTTGGTTTGGAGCGACCAGGCGCCGTCCCGCTTAAACCAGAACTCCTTTTGCATCACAAAAGCGTCCTGCATAAGGTTGTGCGGGATAATGCGGCGAACCTTTTCGCAGGTCTCGCGCTCTTTTCCATTGGGGGTGTGGACCAGATACCAGCGGACGCGGCCGTGCTGGCTATTGGTGGTGGCGCCGTTAAATGCGCCCGGCAGCTGCTCTTGGCGCCGTGCCGTCTGCTCCATGTTCTCGCCCCCTCTTTTTGGCTTTGCGATGCACGCAAATGCAGGGACGTTTAGAACAGGCTTCTCGCTCGCAGCTAGGCGCAGTCGCAAAAGTACAGGTTTTTGTATCTTTCGACACAGGTCATTATACGAGTTAATTCAGGCCGTTTTCCCAGATTACGCAAATTGCTGCGCAAGCAGACACATCTCCATACCCCTCTACAAAACCTGTACCTTTTTGTGCAAAAAACCGCTCATCCAGCGGCTTTTTTTGTTTGGGCATTAAAAAAGGCGACCGCCCTTTGTGGACGGTCGCCTTATACGTATTGTTGTTTTGTTCGCCTTAGGCGCGAGTCTTGATCTCCTCGGTCACCTTGGCCACAAACTCATCGACACTCATCTGAACGGTCTCGTTAGAGCGATCGCGGACGGAGATGTTGCCGGCCTCGACCTCCTTCTCGCCCAGGATGAGCATATAGGGCACGCGGTCGATGCTGCGGGCCTCGCGGATCTTGTAGCCGATCTTCTCGTCGCGGTCGTCGCAGACCACGCGAATGCCGGCCTCTTCCAGCTTGGCGCACACCTCGTGGGCATAGTCGCGGCTCTTCTCGGAGACCGGAAGCGCCTTGACCTGCACGGGAGCCAGCCAGGTGGGGAACTTGCCCGCAAAGTGCTCGATCAGAATGCCAATAAAGCGCTCGATGGAGCCAAAGCACACGCGGTGCAGCATAATGGGGCGCTTCTTGGTGCCGTCGGCATCCACGTACTCCAGATCAAAGTTGAGCGGCATCTGGAAGTCGAGCTGCACGGTACCGCACTGCCAGGTACGGCCGAGCGAGTCCTCCAGATGGAAGTCGATCTTGGGGCCGTAGAAGGCGCCGTCGCCCTCGTTGACCTCGTAGTCCATGCCCAGCTGCTCAAGAGCGGTGCGCAGACCCTCTTCGGCTCGTGCCCAGTCCTCGTCAGAACCCATGGAGTCCTCGGGGCGGGTGGAAAGCTCAACGTGATACTTAAAGCCAAACTTCTGGTATACGGAGTCGATAAGGTTGACCACGCCCACAATCTCGTCGGTCAGCTGGTCGGGGCGCACAAACAGGTGGGCGTCGTCCTGGTTAAAGCAGCGCACGCGGAACAGGCCGTGCAGGGCGCCGCGCAGCTCGTGGCGGTGCACCAGGCCAATCTCGCCGGCGCGGATGGGCAGCTCGCGGTAGGAGTGCGGCTTGGAAGCGTACACCAGTACGCCGCCCGGGCAGTTCATGGGCTTAATGCAGTACTCTTCGTCGTCGATGACGGTGGAGTACATGTTGTCCTTGTAGTGGTCCCAGTGGCCCGAGGTCTTCCACAGCTGCTTGTTCATGATGAGCGGCGTGGAGATCTCCACGTAGCCGGCCTTGTGGTGGATCTCGCGCCAGTAGTCCAGCAGCGTGTTCTTAAGGATCATGCCGTTGGGCAGGAAGAACGGGAAGCCGGGGGCGTCATCGCGCATCATAAAGAGGTCCATCTCGCGGCCGATCTTGCGGTGGTCGCGCTTCTTGGCCTCTTCCAGCATGTGCATGTGCTCGTCGAGCTCTTCCTTGGTGGCAAAGGCGACGCCGTTGATACGGGTGAGCATCTTGTTGTCCTTGTCGCCCTTCCAGTAGGCGCCCGAGACGCCGGTGAGCTTAAAGGCCTTGAGGGCCTTGGTGTAGCAGATGTGAGGGCCAACGCACATGTCGATGTAGTCGCCCTGCTGGTAGAAGGTGATGCGGGCGTCGTCGTCCAGGTCGCCGATGTGCTCGACCTTGTACTTCTCGCCGCGCTCCTCCATAAGGGCGATGGCCTCGGCGCGGGGCTTCTCGTACACGGTGACTTTGAGGTTCTCCTTGCAGATCTTCTTCATCTCGGCCTCGATCGCGGGGAAGTCGTCCTCGCTGATCTTGACGCCCTCGGGCAGGTCGACGTCGTAGTAAAAGCCGTTGTCGGTCGCGGGGCCGTAGGCAAAATCGGCCTGGGGGTACAGGCGCTTGATGGCCTGCGCCATGATATGCGCGGCGGAGTGGCGGATGACGTGCGTGACCTCGTCCTGCGGGAGCTCGGCCACCGAACCGTCATTGTAGAGTGCCTTCATGGGTATGTTTTCTCCTCTCGGATGCCTTGTGCAAGTGCTGCTTGGCGCCGTGCGGTGTGCATTGCGCTTGCCGGCGCGTGCGTTTTGACTTGCATCATTATAGGCAGGTTACCTAGGTATACAAGCGCCCGCCGCACCTGAATGGCACGGCGGGCGAATTTCTACGCATGCTTCATCGCGTGGGGCGCGTGCGGAGCGCGCGGCGTTCGCGTGGCGCGCGGCGTGCCCGTGGCTTGCGGCCGGCCCGGCGATGGATGCGCTACTGAATGCGAGTTCGGCAGTAGGGGCAGACCTTCCAGTGTGCGTCGAGCGGGCGATGGCAGCTGGGGCACACGTTGCGAACCTGGGTATCGCACACCGGGCAGACCACAAAGTCCTTCTCGATGGGCGCACCGCACTGCGGGCAGGTGCCGTACTGGGCAAGCTGGCGCTCGCGCAGGGCCATGTCCAGCTCCTGCTCCTCGCGGTCGGCCGCATAGGAGTGCGGGCGCAGGACTAGGTAGGCAATGAGGCCTACAAACGGGATGAGGGCAATAATGCCCCAGGCCACGTAGGCACTGGCGCCGCGGCGGCGGGCGTCAATAAACACATAGACGACCGACAGCACGTACAGGGCGATGATAAAGCCAACAAAGGCATAGATGACGCCCATAAGCTGCGGCGACATGAGCTCGGAGATGTACTTGGACATAAGGTGGGCCTTTCGGGGTAGTTACAACTCGAGTTAGTGTAACACGGGGGTTAACGATTTGGCAGGTCGCAGGCATGGGCGGATAGAAACATCTCAATCTGTAACAGGTGAGAGCGGAATCCGGGTCCAGATGTTACAGAATTAGACAAACCGTTCTCTCCCCGACTACAATCTCGATCTGTAACATCTTGGCTCCAGAATCAGTCCCTACTGTTACAGATTAAGATGAACGGTGAGCCCTCCGTTAAATATCTCAATCTGTAACAACTAGGGGCCAGAACCCCTTCTATCTGTTACAGATCAAGACAAAGGAAAATGTCCAATCTCAATATCTCAATCTGTAACAACAACTCGGCAAAAACAGGTCTAACTGTTACAGATTTAGACATTCGAAACCGACTGATGGGTTCATCTAAATCTGTAACATCTAGACCCCAAAACGGTCCCGAGATGTTACAGATCGAGACAGATGACCTCTCCCTGACTTTAAATCTCAATCTGTAACACATAGGACCGATTTTCTAATCTTACTGTTACAAATCAAGACAAACAGAGGGCCCGCCTGGCAAACGTCTCGATCTGTAACATCTGGAACCCAACTCTTCTGCTTACCGTTACAGAACGAGACAAACCTTTGACAACAGGGGTGCCAGACGAGGTCACCGATTGACCTGAGTCTCCCCTCGCCTGCCGTTGGCGGATGCAGCGGGGCTGTTCGCCGCATTGCCGCTGCGCGGGGGATGCGCACACCGTAGGATAGCCTTATTGACAGCCTGTCAACTCTTCTGGGAGGCACTGTGACAGAAACGTTTGATATCGCGATTGTGGGCGCGGGCATCACCGGATGCGCCATCGCGCGGCAGCTCGCACGCTATGACCTGTCCATCTGCGTGGTCGAGGCGGCCAACGACATTGCCCTGGGCGCGTCGAAGGCCAACGGTGGCCTGGTGCACGCCGGCTACGATCCGGCGCCGGGCACGGTTAAGGCCCAGGTCAACGCCCGCGGCTGCGAGCTATATGGCACGTGGGCCCAGGAGCTGGGCTTTTTGTTTTGCCGCACCGGGTCCATGGTGCTGGGCTTTAGCGACCAAGACCGCGCGCAGCTGGAGCAGCTGCAAAGCAACGGGCTGGCAAACGGCGTACCCGAGTTGGCGATCATCGGGGCCGAGCGCATCCACGAGCTGGAGCCACGCGCCAGCGCCCAGGCCACGTGCGCGCTGTGGTGTCCCTCGACCGGCTATGTCGATCCGTTTGAGGTCGCCATCGCCGCGATGGAGAACGCGGTCGCCAACGGCGTGACGTTTGTGCGCTCCGCACCGGTGGAGACGATCGAGGTAGCTCCCGGCGCTAGCGACAGGAGCGGTGACGGGACCGCTCGTTTTACGCTGGTAACACCGGCCGGTGATGTGCGCTGCCGCTATTTGATTAACGCGGCGGGCAACGGCGCCGCAGACATCTCGCATATGGCGGGCGCCGAGGAGTTCCAGATGGTCTGGCGCCAGGGCAACATTGTGGTGCTGGACAAGGAGCCGCGCGCACTCATGCCGCTCTACCCCGTTCCCACGCCGGTTTCCAAGGGCGTCATCGTTACGGGCACCGTCCACGGCAACACGGTGATCACCGCGACGGCCGCTGTGCGCGAGGCGGGCGACACGCAGACCTATGCGAGCGATGTCGACGCGCTGCTGAGCGGCGCGCGCAAGCTGGTGCCCGATCTGGACACGCGCCGCGTGGTGCGAGCGTTTGCCGGCGGGCGTCCGGTCATTAAGGGAACGAACGACTTTTTTATTGGACAGTCCGCCGTGGTGCCGGGGCTGTTCCAGGCGGCGGGCATTCAGTCGCCGGGCGTAGCGAGCGCTCCGGCCATTGCCGAGAGAATGGAGCAGGTGCTGCGCGAGGCGGGCGTTGCTTTGCGCGAGCGGGCCGATTGGGATCCGATTCGTCGCGCGCCGGACGACTTTGACCGCGCGCCGCTTGCGCGCAAGGAAGAGCTGATCGAGTCCGACCCCGCGTGGGGGCAGATCGTCTGCCGCTGCGAGACGGTGCCCGAGGCCGAGATCGTGGCAGCGATCCGACGCCGCCCGGGTGCGGTTTCGGTCGAGGGCGTCAAACGCCGCTGCCGTGCCGGCATGGGTCGGTGCCAGAGCGGCTTTTGCCAGAGCCGCGTGGTGCGGATTCTGGCCCGCGAGCTGGGCTGCGACTCCAGCGAGGTACCGTTGGAAGACGATGGATCCTGGCTGGTAGAGGGACCGTTGAAGGGGGTGCGCTAGGATGGCGACGAGTATCGATATGGGTGCGGTATCGGGCGTCGAGTGCACTTGCGCAGATGCCGACAGGGCATCAATTGCTGCCGGCGCCGTGCAGACGCAGGCGTTCGACGTAGTCGTTATCGGCGGCGGACCTGCCGGCATGGCGGCCGCACTTGCCGCACACAAGGCCGGAGCGCGCGTGGCCATCGTTGAGCGCGAACAGCACCTGGGCGGCATCCTGCGCCAGTGCATCCACCCGGGCTTTGGCCTCTCACACTTTAAGCAGGAACTGACCGGTCCCGAGTACGCACAGCGCTTTATCGACCAGGTGCGCAAAACCGATATCGCACTGTTCCTGGACAGTATGGTGATTGGGATCGACTCAAGCGAGGACAAAGTCGCAGGCGCGGGCGCAAGTGGCGCGGCGAGCGAAGCCTCGGCACACACCGTCACGCTCATGAGCCCCGCCGGCATGTTGCAGCTCACCGGGCGCGCCGTCGTCCTTGCCATGGGGTGTCGCGAGCGCACGCGCAGCGAGATCAAGATTCCCGGCAGCCGCCCCGCCGGCGTGTTTACCGCCGGCCTGGCGCAGCGTTACATCAACATCGACAACCTCAAGCCCGGCTCGCGCGCCGTCATTTTAGGCTCGGGCGACATTGGGCTCATCATGGCGCGTCGCTGCACGCTCGAGGGGATTTCGGTCGAGGGCGTGTACGAGCTTATGCCATACGCCAACGGCCTGCGCCGCAATGTGAAGAACTGCCTGGACGATTTTGGCATTCCGCTGCACCTGTCCACCACCGTCACGCGCGTGATTGGGCACGACCGCGTGGAGGCCGTCGAGGTGAGCCAGGTCGACGAAAATCTGGCGCCCATTCCGGGGACCGATCGCATCGTTCCGTGCGACACGCTGCTGCTTTCGGTAGGTTTGATTCCCGAGAACGAGCTTTCGGTAGGCGCGGGTGTTGAGCTTGACCCGCGCACGCGCGGCGCCGTGGTGGACCAGAGCCTGCAGACGGGCGTGCCAGGCATCTTTGCCTGCGGCAACGTGCTGCACGTGCACGACCTGGCCGATAACGTGACGACCGAGTCCGAGCGTGCCGGCGCAGCCGCGGCGACGTACGCGCTGGGGACCGGCGCGGATGTCGAAACGGGCGCTGGCTGCCAGCTCACGGTCTCCCCTGCCGACATTGCCGGCTACGCGCTGCCGGGACGCATTACGGCCGTGGCACTCACCAGGCTCAACTTCCGCGTGCGCCGGCCGGTCGATGCCGCCCGCGTGCGCATTCTGGCGGGCGACGAGGAACTGCTTACGGGCAAGGTCCGCGCGTTTAAACCGAGCGTTATGGAAAGCTTCCCGCTGCCGGCAAAGGTGATACAGCGAGCGCTCGACCTGGGTGCCAGCGAGATTATCCTTTCCGTCGAGCCCGTCGAGGAGGCATAGCCATGAGCACAAATGCGATCGAGACGCTACAGTTCAACTGCACCACCTGCCCATCCGAGTGCCTCCTTACGGTGGAAGTGGAGCGCGGGGCCGACGACCGAGTGGCGACGGTGCGCGCCGTGACCGGCAACAGCTGCCCGCGCGGCGATAAGTTCGCACATCAGGAGCTCACCTGCCCCATGCGCGTCCTCACTACCACCGTGGCAGTATCAGGCGGCGACGAGGCACTGCTGCCCGTTCGCACGGCCGAAGCCATCCCGCTCGAACTCCATGCCCAAGCCATGGACCTCATCCGCGGCCTAGTGGTCAAAGC
Source organism: Collinsella sp. LCP21S3_C7 (assembly GCF_052118485.1). Lineage (NCBI taxonomy): Bacteria > Bacillati > Actinomycetota > Coriobacteriia > Coriobacteriales > Coriobacteriaceae > Collinsella > Collinsella sp. LCP21S3_C7. Next base: position 19,681 of record NZ_JBQKHC010000001.1, read on the forward strand.
CCCCATCCGCATGGGCGATGTAGTCCTCCCCAACCTCCTAGACACCGGTACCGACCTCATCGCCAGCATGGACATCGACCCGGCCTAAGCAGCTCGATTGGGACGGTGCTCTTTTAGCTACCCCGCCATCCACCCCGCCCCTCCTCAATTGCGGTGAAATAATTCCCGATTTCCGCCAAAACCCCGGCATCAAGGGACTATTCCACCGCAACTTGCCTTGGGATCGGTATTTAGCTTGTGCCTACTTTAGTGCCATTTCAAAACTATGCCGGATTACGGGGGTGATTCGGAGACTCCCACCCATACCGGCAATTTTCGATTTTTGATAAGCCTTCTACCTGCGGTTTTAATTTCGCGATTTTTCCCATGGTCAAGTAATACAGGTCCAGCCCCGTAATCCGCCATAGTTTTGAAACCAGCCCATTTGGGACGGGACCATATTGACTACTTTTACCTATCAGCTCGCATGTTTGACGCAGCTAAAATAGCCCCGTCCCAAATTGACTACCCTGGCATTGGGGATACCATGGTGGCAACCTAACGAAAGGACGATGTATGGCACATGTCGATGACCAGCGCGTGGCACGCGTGCTCGATGCGCTCGAGGCTCAGCACCCCGGCGCGCAGCTGCTCGTAAACGACCCGTGGTCGATTTATTACCTGACCGGCTTTTATGCCGATATGTTCGAGCGTTTTTGCGGCGTACTGCTCGCACGCGGTAGCGAGCCCGTGATCTTGGTCAACGCGCTGCATCAGCTGCCCGAGTATGACAATGCCCGCGTCGCGTACCACACCGATACCGACGTCGTGGCCGACGCCATCGCTCGCGAGGTTGATCCGACCAAACCGCTCGGCATCGACACCGTCATGCGCTCCGGCTTCTTGATGCCCCTCATGGAGCGCCATGCCGCGAGCGAATTCTTCCTAGGCGATTTTGCCGTGACCGCCGCGCGAACCTACAAAGACGCCGCCGAGCAGGAGCTTATGCGCGTGTCCTCGGCCGCTAACGACGCCGTGATGGCCGACGCGATCGAGCTCGTCCACGAAGGCGTGACAGAGCGCGAGATCGCCGACCAGATGCTCGGCCTGTATCGCAAGCACGATTGCGAGGGCTTTAGCTTTCCGCCCATCGTGAGCTTTGGCGCCAACGCCGGCGACCCGCACCACGAGCCAGACGATACGGTACTCAAGCGTGGCGACGTGGTGCTGTTCGACATTGGCGGACGTCGCCGCAACTATTGCTCGGACATGACGCGCACGTTCTTTTGGGGCGAGCCGGACGAGGAGACGGCACGCATCTACGACATCGTGCGCCGCGCCAACGAGGCCGCCGAGGCGCTCATCGCCCCGGGCGTGCGCATGTGCGACCTGGACCGTGCCGCGCGCGACGTGATTGAGGACGCGGGTTATGGCAAGTACTTTACGCACCGTCTGGGACACTCGATCGGCCTGCAAGACCACGAGCCGGGCGACGTCTCGCTCGTCAACGAGCAGGTCGTGGAGCCGGGCATGACGTTTTCCATCGAGCCGGGCATCTACCTCCCCGGCCGCACCGGCGTCCGCATCGAGGACCTTGCCCTGGTCACCGAGAGCGGCGTCGAGATTCTCAACGCCTACCCCCACGATCCGGTCCGCCTAGACTAGGCAATGCGGCAAAGGGACAGCCCCTTTGCCGCATCACATGAATGTCGCCACGAAATGGGCCTATCTACTACGTTTAACCCGCATGGGGCGACCATGCGGGTATTTTTTGAAAATTGGCAAGCCTTCTACCTGCGGTTTTGATTTTGCGATTCTCGGCATGGTTGAGGGTAGCCGGTCAAACGTAGTAGATAGGCCCATTTCGTGGCGAGCAGGCAAACTAGCTACCCTGCGGAAGGGATCTAGCGTAGCAGACCGGCAACTTCGCCGGCCAGGGTGATGGTGCCTGCTGCTATGAAGGGCTCGCCTGCGGCCTCAAAGGCTGCGAGGGCCTCGGACACGCTGGGGTACACGCCTGCGAGCTTATCGGAATCCACCAGGGCAGCAAGCTCCTCCGCCGGCAGGGCGCGATCGGAATCGGTCTGTGTGACGACCACGCGCGGGAAGGCCGGGATCAGCACGTCGACGATACCCGCCACGTCCTTGTCTGCCAGCGCGGCGCACAGCAACGTGGGGCGATTCTCTACGCACGGATCGATCTCGTCCAAGGCGCTCACAAAGTTCTCGCAACTCTGGGGGTTATGGCAGGCGTCGATCAGCTTGAGCGGGTCGGTTCCCAGCACATCAAAACGGCCCGGCGTGGGGCAGCCCATAAGCGAAGCATCAAGCGCCTCGTGGTCGAGCTCGCGACCCAGATACCCCTCGCAGAGCATAATCGCGCACGCGGCATTCTGCGGCTGATACGCCGGCTTAACCATGCTCGACGTATAAATCGCACGCGGCGTGGTGCAGCTAAACTCAACCGTATCGCCCACATGCGCCGGCACCTTGGTCGTGGCGTGGCTCACCACCAGCGGCACCACACCACACTCGCGACAACGGTTGTCCATAACGCGCTGAACGCTCGGCTCATGCGTGCCCTCGCCCAGCACAACCAGGCGTCCGGGCTTAATGACCGCAGCCTTCTCCCCCGCAATCGCCTCGAGCGTATCGCCCAGAATGCGCGTGTGGTCGAGTCCGATGCCCGTGATGGCAACGGCAACGGGATCGGTCGCGCTCGTGGCGTCCCAGCGACCGCCCATGCCGACCTCGAGCACGGCGACATCCACGCGAGCCTCGGCAAACACCACAAGCGCGGCGGCCGTCAGCAGGTCAAACGGCGTGATGGTATAGGCACGCTCCCCCGCCACCACGCGGCGCGCATTCACTCGATGCCCCGCCTCAACAGCAGCAGAAACGCCACGGGCAAACGCCTCATCGCTCACGACGTGCCCATCGACCTCCATGCGCTCGGGATAGCGAACAAGCTGCGGCGACGTATAAAGCGCAGCCTTGAGCCCCTCGCCGCGAAGGATAGCAGCCGAAAAACGCGTGGTCGAAGTCTTGCCATTGGTACCGGCAACCTGAATGCAATCAAAGTACTCGTCCGGCCGCCCCAGCTCATCGAGCATATCGACAACCGTCTCGAGCAGAGGACCAGCATCCCCAGAAATCCGCCCCGTATCGGCAGCAAGCCCCACAGCCTCACTAAACGAAAGCAACTCAAACGAGAAAGGAACGACATACGACCCAGAACGCTTAGCCATAACCCAAAGTCCCCTCAACATAAAAAGAGGCCCGAATCAACAACGAGCCCCTCCCATTCAAAATATCAGCCAAACACCGCTTTGCAGCAGAATCAAGGCCACAGCCAAGTGGCCTAACCCACCAGTTGCAAACAACCACGTAAACGACCTGGGAGCGGTTTGGGGCTTTGCTCGATACAAGTTCCGCACGAGCCGAAGGCCACTTAATGTGGCCTTCGTGCGAGCAGGACTGTCCGCAGTAGCGAGCAATGCCCCAAACCGCGTCCCCCAGTAACGCCTACGAGAAGTCAGCAACCTGAGCAGTCAGCGCCTCCAGGATCTCCTTGAGCTCAGCTGCACGGTCCCTCTTCTTCTGGACCACCGCGGGCGCGGCCTTGGCCACAAAGCCCTCGTTGGCGAGCGTCTTCTCGCAGCCGGCGAGCTCCTTCTGGGCCGCGGCAATCTCCTTCTCCAGACGTGCCTTCTCGGCCGAAAGGTCAACCTTGCCCTCGAGCACCACAAAGACCTCGACGCCGCTGTCGACCACGGCGATGCTCGCGGCCGGCTTCTCAACATCGGTACCCATGACCAGCGAGGCGGTATTGGCCAGCGGCTCGATGGTCGAGCGCAGGCTCTCGAGCTTCTCGATGTCCTCGGCACCGGCACGCACGACCACGTCGAGCTCGGCCTTGGGGCTCAAGCGATAACGCGAACGCGTGGCACGGGCGGCAGAAACGACGGTGCGACACAGCTCAAACGCGCGCTCGGCGTCCTCATCGACATACTTGACATAGTCGGCAGGCTCGGGCCACTTGGCGATCATGAGCGCCTCGGCGCGGTCCACGTTGCCCTCGGCGTCCAGGTCGAGCACGCTCGCCGGCATGTTGTCCCAGATCTCCTCGGTGACAAACGGCATGAGCGGGTGCATCAGGCGAATAGAGGTATCGAGCACAAAGATCAGGTTTCGCTGCGCCTGCAGACGGCCCTCGCCCTTCAGGCGCGCCTTGGTGACTTCGACGTACCAGTCGCAGACCTCGTTCCAGAAGAACTGCTGAACGCCGCGGGCCATGTCGCCAAAGGTGTAATTCTCGATGCCCTCGGTAACCATCTTGACGGCCTTGGCCAGACGACTGAACATCCAGGCGTCGGCCGGCGTCTCTACGACAGGCTCGCCGGGCGTGTAGCCCTCCATGTTCATAAGCAGGAAGCGGCTGGCGTTCCAGATCTTGGTCACAAACGACTTGGCCTGCTCGGTACGCGGGCTGTCGATAAGCTTCTTGGTCTTCTTATCGATGTTCGCGTCAAACTTGACGTCCTGGTTATTGGTGCAGAGCGTCAGCAGGTTGTAACGCATGGCGTCGGCACCGTACATGCCAATGAGGTCCATGGGGTCAACGCCGTTGCCCTTGGACTTGGACATGCGGCTGCCGTCCTTGGCAAGAATCGTCGGGTAGATGACGACATCCTTAAACGGCACCTCGTCCAGGAAGTACAGCGAACTCATGACCATGCGGGCGACCCACAGCGCGATGATGTCGCGCGCGGTGACGAGCGCCGTCGTGGGGTGATGTCCCTCGAGCAGCTCCGGCTTTTGGGGCCAGCCCTGCGTGGCGAAAGTCCACAGCTGCGAGCTGAACCAGGTGTCAAGCACGTTCTCGTCCTGATGCACGTGACGACCGCCGCACTTAGGGCACACGTCGGTGTCCTCGGTAAGGGCATCCTCCCAGCCGCAGTCCTCGCAGTAGAACACGGGAATACGGTGGCCCCACCAAAGCTGACGGCTGATGCACCAGTCCTTGAGGTTCTCCATCCAGGTGGTATAGGTCTGCGTCCAACGCGCGGGGTGGAAGGTCACCTTGCCGGAGTTGACGGCATCGAGCGCCGGCCCCTTGAGCTTGTCGACGGCCACAAACCACTGCTCGGACAGCCACGGCTCCAGTGCGGAGTCGCAACGGTAGCAGTGCATGACGGAGTGATCGTGATCCTCGACGTGATCGAGCAGGTCGTGCTCCTCAAACCACTTGATGACGGCCTCGCGGCACTCCTCGCGGGTCATGCCGGTAAACTCGCCGTAGCCCTCGACGACCACCGCATGCTCGTCAAAGATGTTGATCTGCGGCAAGTCGTGGGCCTGACCCATGGCGTAGTCGTTGGGGTCGTGGGCCGGGGTGACCTTGACAAAGCCGGAGCCAAAGTTGGCGTCGACATGCCAATCCTCAAAGATGGGGATCTCGCGGTCGACGATGGGGAGCTTGACGGTCTTACCCACAAAGGCGGCCTTCTCGGGGTCCTTCGGGGAGACGGCCACGCCCGTGTCGCCGAGCATGGTCTCGGGGCGCGTAGTGGCGACGACGATGTAGTCCTGGCCGTTGACCGGCTCGGTCAGCGGGTAGCGCAGGTGCCACAGGTGACCCTTCTCGTCCTTGTACTCGGCCTCGTCGTCCGAGATGGCGGTGGTGCAGTTGGGGCACCAGTTGACGATGCGCTTGCCGCGGTAGATCAGGCCGTCGTGGTACCAGTCGCAGAACACCTTGCGCACGGCCTGGGCGTAGTCCTCGTCCATGGTAAAGCGCTCGTTATCAAAGTCGACGGAGCAGCCCATACGCTTGATCTGCTCGACGATGATGCCGCCGTACTCGTGGGTCCAATCCCAGCAGGCGTCGACAAACTTATCGCGGCCGATCTCCAGGCGGCTGATGCCCTCGCTCTTGAGCTTCTTGTCGACCTTGGTCTGCGTAGCGATGCCGGCGTGGTCGGTACCGAGCACCCAGCGGGTGGACCTGCCGCGCATGCGGGCCATGCGGATGATGGCATCCTGGATGGAGTCGTCGGTGGCGTGACCCATGTGGAGCTTGCCGGTCACGTTGGGAGGCGGAATGGTGACAGTGCAGTCGCCCACGCCCTCGCGGCGCTTGTAGTAGCCGCCGTCGAGCCACTTCTGCAGGATCGCCGGCTCGTTGGTCGACGGATCATAGTTTTTGGGCATCTCTTCCATATATCTCTCCCGTCCCACCGGGGAGGAATGTAGGCCCGCCAGGGTCTGCATTCCTCCCCTTAGGTATCGATTACTTCAGTCTGATACGACTTCGCTGAGGCTTAAACAAACACACAGAATAACACAGGTAGTTGGGGTTATTGCGTATATATAAAATAGCCTCCGACCGCGGGTGGCGGAGGCTATTCAAATTCACATTTGCGAAACCTACCATTTAGGGACAGGTTTATTTTGGTCGGTTTTATATGGGCAAACGTCATTCTCCCTGATAAAACCTGCCAAAATAAACCTGTCCCTTTTTGGCAGGTTAGCCGTAGATGCGCTGAGGCTGTTCGGTGCCCTTTACGGAGGCTTCGGTCACGATGACCTTGGCGACTCCTTCCTCGCTCGGCAGGTCGAACATCGTCTGCTGCAGCACGTCCTCGCAGATGGAGCGCAGGCCGCGGGCACCGGTCTTGCGGGCAAGCGCCATGCGAGCAATCTCGTGCAGGGCGGCGTCCTCAAACTCAAGTTCAACGTCCTCGAGCTGGAACATCTTGCGGTACTGACGCACAACGGCGTTCTTTGGCTCGGTCAGGATCGACACCAGGTCGTCCTCGTCGAGCGCCTGTGTCTGGGTGACGACGGGCGTACGTCCCACAAACTCGGGGATCATACCAAAGGCGTTGAGGTCCTGCGGGAGCACCTGACGCAGCAGGTCGTTCTCGTCGACCGAGGTGGGGCCGGCGATCTCGGAGTTAAAGCCCACGCCCTTGTTGCCCACGCGATCGGCGATAATCTTGTCCAGACCCACAAAGGCACCGCCGCAGATAAACAAGATATTGGTCGTGTCGATCTGCAGCAGCTCCTGCTGGGGGTGCTTGCGGCCGCCGGTGGGCGGAACGCTTGCCACCGTGCCCTCAAGGATCTTAAGCAGCGCCTGCTGAACGCCCTCGCCCGAAACGTCGCGGGTGATGGAGAGGTTCTCGGCCTTGCGGGCGATCTTGTCGATCTCGTCCACGTAGATGATGCCGACCTGCGCACGCTCGATATCGCCATCGGCAGCATTGATGAGCTTGAGCAGGATGTTCTCCACGTCCTCGCCCACGTAACCGGCCTCGGTGAGTGCGGTGGCGTCGGCGATGGCAAACGGCACCTCGAGGATGCGCGCGAGCGTCTGGGCGAGCAAGGTCTTACCGGTACCGGTGGGACCGAGCAGCAAGATGTTAGACTTGGCGAGCTCCACCTCGTCCATATCGTCGTCGAGCCGCGAACCCGCACCCGAGGCCTCGTCAAAGGCCGAAAGCGCGGCGCCGCCCTCGATCACGCGACGGTAGTGGTTGTACACGGCAACCGACATGGCGCGCTTGGCGTCTTCCTGACCCATGACATAGGCCGAAAGCTCGTCATAGATCTCGTGCGGGGTCGGCACGTGCGTGATGACCTGACGCACGTCGTCCTCGAGCTCAAAGCCCTCGGCCTCGGGATCCATGGCAGGCTGCCCGGCAGCCTGACCGTGGTCGTTGAGGAAGCCCGGCAGCTTGCCGTTGCAGGCGGCATCCATAAAGTCCGAAGCCAGCGACTCCTCCAAGATCTCGGAGCAGGCGGCAACGCACTCGTCGCAGATAAAGATGTTGGTGGGGCCCTTTACAAGGCGGCGCACCTGACCCTGCTCTTTTCCGCAGAAGGAGCAGCGGATGGGGTTGCCGTTCTCGTCAAAGTTGTCCTGCATGTTACCGGCCATCCTAGGCGTCCTTCGCGGCAAGATCGCGCGAGGTAACGATACGGTCGATCAGGCCATAGTCAAGCGCCTCGGCAGCGGTCAGGTAGTTGTCGCGCTCGGTATCGGCCTGGACCTTCTCGATCGGCTGGCCCGAGGCGTCGGACAAGATCTGGTTGAGCTCGCGACGGGTCTTCTTGATCTCCTCGGCCACGATCTCGATCTCGGTCTGCTGACCCTGGGCACCGCCACTGGGCTGGTGAATCATAACCTTGGAGTGCGGCAGGCAGAAGCGCTTGCCCTTGGCGCCGGCCGAAAGCAGCACGGCGGCCATAGACGCGGCCATACCGACGCAAATGGTGGAGACCTGCGGCTTGATAAAGTTCATAGTGTCCAGAATCGCCAGGCCGGAGTAGACCTCGCCACCGGGCGAATTGATGTAGAGCGAGATATCCTTCTCGGCATCCTGGCTCTCAAGATGCAGCAGCTGGGCAACGACCAGGTTGGCGCTGACGGAGTTGATCTCCTCGCCCAAGAAGATGATGCGGTCGTTGAGCAGGCGCGAATAGATATCGTAGCTGCGCTCGCCGCGCGGCGTCTGCTCGATAACGTATGGCACGAGGGCGGAATCGAACTTAGCGATCATACGCATCTCCATTTCTCTCTTGCGGACCAAATTGGTTCTAGATAAACGTACGGTGCCCGCATGCTATGCATTGGCTGGCACCGTACGAAGCAACCGAATAACCGGTTTATAACTTTACCCCATCACGGGCGCCTGCATGCGCTCGCGGGAAAGGTGGCGAGAATTACTCGGCGTCCTTGGCGGTCTCGTCGACCTCGGTCACCTTGGCGTTCTCGACCAGGTGGTCGACGGCCTTGGAGCGACGGATGGACTCGCGGACGGCAGGCATGCGTCCATCGGCGATGAACTCGGCCTTGGAAGCCTCGACGTCCTTGACGCCGGCCTTCTCGAACTCGGCGTTGACGTCGTCCTCGGTGACCTCGATCTTGAGCTCACGGGCGAGGGCGTCGAGCGCCAGGGACTCGCGGGCAACGTCGTTGGCCTGCTTGTGCAGGTCGCCGATGAACTGCTCCATGGTCAGGCCGGAAGCGGGCAGCCAGGTGTCCAGCGTCATGCCGCGGGCAGCGAGGTTGGACAGGAAGTTCTGGCCAAGCTCCTCAAAGACAGACTGCTCGTAGTCGGCGTCCATCTCCTCGAGCTGCAGGCGCTCGGCGAGAGCGGCGACGCAACGGTTCTCCTTCTCGGCCGGAAGGCGGGAAGCCTTGTCCTGCTCGATCTCGAGCTTGATGGCGTCGCGCATAGCGTCGATGCTGTCGAAGCCAAAGTCGGACTTGACAAGCTCGTCGGTGAGCTCGGGGGTGTTGCGGACCTTGATGCCCTTGACGGTGACCTCGACGGTGTGGGTCTCGGCCTCCTCGCCATCCTCGACCTCGTCGGTCCAGGTGACGGTCTTGACGTCGTCGACGTTAGCACCGATCAGAGCCTCGTTGAACTCCTTGGGGTTGCTGTCGCTACCGGCAATGAGCATGCGGCCCTCGGCAGCGAAGTTGTCGGCGTTCTCGACGGCCTTGAGGTCGACGGTAACGTAGTCCTCGGCCTCGACGGCACGATCCTCGACGTCCTCGAAGGTGGCACGGTAGTTGAGGAGCATCTCGACCTGGTTGTTGATCTCGGACTCGGTGACCTCCGCGGGAGGCATCTCGATCTCGACGGCGTCGTAGGAGGAGAGCTCGGCGGCAGGACGCAGAGAGAACTCGACGGTGTAGGTGTAGTCCTCGTGATCCTTGGCGAGGTCGAGCTCCTTGTAGTCACCGTTCTTGGTGGGGACGATGTCCAGCTCGTTGAGGACGGCGGGCTCGTTGGCGGCGATCAGATCGTTGGTGGCCTGAGCGAGGGTGGCCTCGGCGCCAAGAGCAGCGTCGATGACCGGACGGGGAGCCTTGCCGGCACGGAAGCCCGGGAAGCGGTACTTCTTGGCGGTGTCCTTGTAGGCCTTCTTGATCGCGGCGTCGACGTCGGCGGCCGGGATGGTGACCGTAGCGGTGAGCTTGGCGTCCTTGACGTCAGAAGCGGTGATGTTCAACACGTTCCTCCTCATACTGCCCAGCTTATCTGAGGTGCTGGTACCTTTATGCAACAAAGTGTCGCGACGGCCGAGGCCGACGCAGGTGCGTTGGTGCGGGCGAAAGGACTCGAACCTTCACGGGAATCCCACCAGAACCTAAATCTGGCGCGTCTACCAATTCCGCCACGCCCGCATGAGCGCACAGACTAGGAATGATAGCAGATACGAACGGCAAGCGCACGCACACCTTTTTAGGCCCACGACCTCACCACGAGTTACAGCGGAACAGGGTAGCTAATTTGGGACGGGGCTTTTTTAGCTACCCCGCTTTTGGGGGTAGCTAAAAAAGCCCCGTCCCAAATTAGCTACCCCCATCGGCTATCTCCCGCAGCCCACAATTCGGTTGAAAAGTGGCCTGCAGTTTCCTCGGGCTTGCCAAAGAGCGGCGGCTGCCGCGCCTCGCCTACTCCCCCAGCAGGGCCTTCTCGGGCGTGATCGGCAGCGAGCGAACCTGGTGGCCGGTGGCGTGCGCCACGGCCGAGGCAACGGCGGCGAGCGGTGTGTTGATGACGACCTCGCCGATCGACTTGGCGCCAAACGGGCCCGTCGGCTCGTAGCTCGGCTCAAAGGCCACGCGAATGCTGCCGATATCCAGGCGCGTGGGCAGCTTGTAGCTCATAAAGTTACCGGTGCGCAGGCGACCGCGGTCGTCGTGCTCGACAATCTCGTAGAGCGCGTGACCGATGCCCTGGGCAATGCCGCCCTCGGCCTGGACGCGCGCGAGTGCCTCGTTGATCACGGTGCCGCAGTCCACAGCCGCCGCATAGTCCACCACAGTCACCTTGCCGGTGGCCTTGTCGACCTCGACCTCGGCAATGCCAGCCATAAACGGCGGAGGCGAAACGGGCAGGCAGGCAGAAGCATGCGAGGTGAGCGCGTCGCCGCCCGCGATGTTCTTGACGCACAGGTTGGCAAAGTCGCGCAGCGTGAGGTAGCGGCCGCACTCGCGAGCGGCGCGCTCGTCAGACAGACGCACGTACTGGCCATCAAAGACCACGTCGGCGGCGTCCACGTCCCACATCTGGGCGGCCTTGGCGCAGATCTTCTCGCGCAGCTCGGTCGCGGCATTCTTGGCTGCCAGGCCCGTCACGTACGTGCCCGAGCTCGCGTACGAACCGGCATCGAACGGCGAGACGTCGGTGTCCACGCCGCGCACCACGATAAGCGAGCTCTCCACGCCCAGCTCCTCGGCGGCAATCTGCGCCAGGATCGTGTCGACACCCATGCCGTTATCGGTGGCGCCGGTGCCGATGGTAATGAAGCCGTCCTCCTCCAGGCGCATGTCGATGCCGCCGATATCCACGTTGGAGATGCCCGAGCCCTGCATGGTGAGCGCGCAGCCCAAGGCGCGCACGCGGTCGCCCAGGTCCACGGCCAGCGGCTTGTCGCGCCAGCCGATCATGTCCATCGCACGCAGCAGGCAGCGGTCGAGCGCGCAGGCGTTGAGCTTTTCGTTGTAGTACTGCGGCATAATCTCGCCCTCGCGCACGATGTTCTTAAGGCGCAGGTCGGCGGGATCCATGTGCAGCATGTCGGCGAGCTCGTTGACGGCGCTCTCCACGGCAAACTGGCCCTGGGTGGCGCCGTAGCCGCGATACGCACCGCCGCGGTTGGTGTTGGTGTAGACGGCGTCCCACCTAAAGCGGCTCGCCTTCACGTGGTTGTAGATGGGCAGGCTCTTGTGGCCCGAGAGGCCGATCGTCGTGGTGGCATGTTCGCCATACGCGCCGGCGTTGGACAACGTGTGCAGGTCGATGGCCGTGATGGTGCCGTCGTTCATGGCGCCCAGCTTGACGGTCATCTGCATCTGGTGACGCGAGTTGCCCGCAGTGATGGTCTCCTCGCGGGTGTAGCAGCAATAGCTCGGACGGCCGGTCTGCTGCGTCACGAACGCCACGAAGATCTCGCAGCAGCCCGTCTGCTTGGAGCCAAAGCCGCCGCCGATGCGCGGCTTAATAACCTGCACCTGCGACTGCGGAATGTCGAGCGACTGCGCGACCATGCGGCGCACATGGAAGGGAACCTGCGTGGAGGTGGTCACCGAGATGCGGCCGAACGCGTCGGTCGTCGCGAAGGCACGGAAGGTCTCCATGGGCGCAGTCTGCGTGGCCTGGCTGGTGTAGGTGCGCTCAAAGACGATGTCGCTCTGGGCGAAGGCCTCGTCCAGGTCGCCAAAATCGCTGGTACCGCTGCACACCAGGTTGCGAGCAACGTCGCCGCCCTGCGGGAACATAAAGGTCACGTCGCCCTCGGGGTGGACCACGATGTCGTTATCGAGCGCCTGGGTAAAGTCGAGCAGGGGCTCGAGCACCTCGTAGTCGACCTTGATGAGCTTGAGTGCCTTGTCGGCGGCCTCCTCGGTCTCGGCGGCGACGATCGCCACCTCCTCGTTTTGGTAGCGCACCAGGTTCTCGAGGATCAGGCGGTCGTAGGGGCTCGGCTGCGGATAGCTCTGGCCGGCGATGGTAAAGCGGCGCTTGGGCACGTCCTCGTAGGTGTAGACGCCCACCACGCCGGGCACCTTCAGGGCGCGCGACGTATCGATGGAGCGGATCTTGGCACGGGCATACGGGCTGCGCTTGAGCTTGACGATCAGGGCGCCGGCGGGCACCAGGTCTCCTGTGTAGACGGGACGCCCCTCGAGCAGGGCCTTCGAGTCCTTCTTGGGCTGCTTATGGGTGATCTGCTTGTACGAGACGCCATCGCAGCTGGTGTCGTTGACCGGAAGCTCGGGCATCTCAAAGCCCACCTGCACACCGGACTCGTTAAGGAAGCGGACGATGGCGCGCAGCTGGCTCTCGTAGCCGCTGCAACGGCAGAGGTTGCCGGCGAGCTGGCGCGAGAGCTCCTCGCGCGTGGCGACGAGGCTCGGGTCCTCCTTGGCGGCGCGGGCAAGCGCCAGCACGTTCATGATGAGGCCGGGGGCGCAAAAACCGCACTGCTCGGCGCCTTCGGCAGCCATTGCGTGGGCGAGCGCCTCGGACTCGGCCTTGAGGCCCTCGAGCGCGGTGACGGAGCGGCCCTCGACGCGCGCAGCGGGAACCGAGCAGCTCAGCACCGGGTCGCCATCGAGCCACACCGTGCACAGGCCGCAGTTGGTGGTTTCGCAGGCGCAGCGCACCGACGCGCAGCCCTGCTCGCGCAGCAGCGCAAAGAGCATGGTGTCGGGGGCAATCTGAACCTTGACCTTGCGGCCGTTGAGCGTAAAGGAAAGATCGATGAGTTTGGCAGCCATTAGCGCACCTCGCTAGAATCGACGCCGGGCACGCGGCGGCAGGAATACTCGTCCGTGGCAAACTTAGGCACTTGCACGCCCTCGAGCTCGCGGGCAAGCGAGGCCGAAAGCTCGATGCCAGCGGCGCGGCGCACGGCCTGCACGGCAAGCGGCGCCGAGATGCAACGGCGATAGTCGGCCGAGCCCCACAGGTTGGTGCCGTAGCTCAGTGCGCGTACGGACGCGGCCAGGGCGCGCAGCTCGTCCTCGGAAGGCTGCTCGCTCACCAGGCCGCACGCCTCGCCCTGCAGCAGGGTCGCGCGCAGCGGGCGGGCGCCCACGGTGACATGCCAGCTGTTGTCCCACCAGGCAGCGGTGACGTTTAAGGAGGGGAAGTCGGTCGCGGCCTTGCGCACGGCCTCGTAGCTTGCGCGGTAATCGTGCTTAACGACCACCACGTACTCGATCACGTCGCGCACGTAGCCCATATCCACGAACTCAGCGAGCGGCACGCGGCCGGCACCCGTCAGCTAAACGTACGAATCGAGCGCCAAAAAGGCCGAGAGCACGTCCGAGAAACCAAAGCGACCGTAGATGCTGCCGCCCACCGTGGCGGTGTTGCGCAGCTGCACGCCCACGATATCGTGGACGGCGAACTCAAAGACATGGTTGACAAGCGCGTTGAGCTCGGCATGGCGCTCGAGCTGGCGCAGGGTGCACATGGCACCGATGCGAAACTCGGTCTCGGTCTCCTCGATCTGATCGAGTCCGCAGGCCGAAAGGTCAATCGCCGTCGCCACGCGACGCGAACCCAGGCGCATCCAGATGCCGCCGCCCACAATCTTGTTGTTGCGGTTCTTCTGTAAGAGCTCATAGGCTTCGGCCGCGTTTCCAACGCGAACGTAGGTACCGAACCTGAGCACGTTCTCCCCCATCTCTTCACTTGTCCAGTACCTCTAAGTGTACCAAACGAGGGCGCACAGCCCTCGCCACCATAGAAAAAGGCTCCCAACCGGATGGCTGGGAGCCTCATCACATGCTATGTCGAGCGAAGATTTAGCAGACGCCCTGGGCGAGCATGGCGTCGGCGACCTTCAGGAAGCCGGCGATGTTGGCGCCCATGACAAAGTTGCCCTCCTGGCCGTACTCCTTGGCGGTGTCGTCCACGTTGTGGAACATGCCGCGCATGAGCTGCTCGAGCTTGCCGTCGACCTCCTCGAAGGTCCAGGACAGGTGCTCGGCGTTCTGGCTCATCTCCAGGCCGGACACGAGCACGCCGCCGGCGTTGGCAGCCTTACCGGGCATAAAGGCGACGCCGTTCTCCTGGAAGTAAGTCGTGGCCTCGATGGTCGTGGGCATGTTCGCGCCCTCGCCGACCACCTTGCAGCCGTTGGCGACGAGCGCCTGGGCGTCCTCGAGCAGCAGCGTGTTCTCGCGAGCGCAGGGCAGCGCGATGTCGCAGGGCAGCTGCCACACGCCGCGGCCGTCGCCCTCGTGCCACACGGCGTTGGGCTTCTCGTCAACATACATGGCGAGCGTGACGCCCTTGTCGTGGCCGGAGCGCTTCTTGTTGTAGACGTGCTCGAGCACGGTGTAGTCGATGCCGTCGGGATCCTCGACCCAGCCGTGGGTATCGGAGCAGGCGAGCACCTTGCCGCCGAGCTGGGCGACCTTCTGGACCGCGTAGATAGCGACGTTACCGGAGCCGTGAACGACAACGTTCTTGCCCTCGAAGGAGTCGCCGCGGCTCTTGAGGTACTCGTCCACAAAGTAGACCAGACCGTAACCGGTGGCCTCGGTACGGGCGAGCGAGCCGCCAAAGGAGAGGCCCTTGCCGGTAAGGACGCCGGTCCACTCGTTGGTCAGGCGCTTGTACTGACCGAACATGTAGGCAACCTCGCGGCCGCCAACGCCCAGGTCGCCGGCGGGAACGTCGGTGTTGGGGCCAATGTGGCGATAGAGCTCGGTCATGAAGGACTGGCAGAAGTGCATGATCTCGTTGTTGGACTTGCCCTTGGGGTCAAAGTCGGAGCCGCCCTTGCCGCCGCCCATGGGAAGGGTGGTCAGGCTGTTCTTGAGGATCTGCTCCAGACCCAGGAACTTGAGCATACCCAGGGTGACCGTCGGGTTAAAGCGCAGGCCGCCCTTGTAGGGTCCAATGGCAGAGTTGAACTCGACGCGGTAACCGCGGTTGACCTGAACCTTGCCCTGATCGTCGACCCAGGGAACACGGAACATGACGATGCGCTCGGGCTCGACGAGGCGCTCCAGCAGGGCGGCCTCCTCGTACTCGGGGTGGGCATCGAGCGCCGGCTGGATGGTGCCGAGGATCTCGGTCGCGGCCTGGATGAACTCAGGCTGCTCGGGATAGCGGGCCTTGAGCTCTTCGAGAACTTTCTGCGTGTAGCTCATGCTTCCTCCAATGATGGGAAACGAAAATGTCGGTCACGGCACCCTATGCGCCGCGAACTTTATCGTGTATGGATAATATCGCACTGTTGCAGCAAAGTTTCGCATAAGCCGACGAGCAGATGTTTCGTTTTGATTACGATGCAGGTAGAAGCGTTTTTGAGCGCCCGACGTACAAATCGCGTGTTTCGAAGCTGTTTCGTCCACATGTTCCAAACCACCACATTGGGGACACATGATGCGCCCGGGCACACCGGCGACAAGACAGACGACACGGCGGACCCGCACAAAAACAAAACAGCGCCTTTGCGGCACGCAGCAAGACCGCGAACACAAAAGCGCTGGTGGCGTGTGGCGGGAACGTATGTGAATCGAACACATCCAAGACGTTTTGCACGCCTCGCAACGGTTTTGAGGACCGCGGAGCCCACCGGAGCCCATCCGTTCCCAAGTGCGGCGGTATTTTACCAAACCGAGCAGCCAGTCTAGCGCAGGGACCTCAGGCCACCGGCTTCCTTGTCGAGCACCGTAAAGCGCACGGCATCCAGGTGCTCCAAGATGCTGATGGCACGTTTGCGCGACACGCCCAGAGCCTCGCGCAGCACACTCGTGGTGGCGGCGCCGCCGGCTGCCTCAATAGCAGCGGCGACAAGCTCGCGCGCATGGACCTCGGCGGCGGCGGACAGGGCAACGTCGCGCTCGACCTTAACGATCGAGCGGTTGAGCGAAAGCTCGCGCAGGGCGCGCGTCATGGTGTCGCGGTCGAGCTGCAGTCGCTCACCCACCTCGGGCAGCGTCGGCGCATCGAGGCCGGCCCCGTCGAGCAGCGCCACAATGCGCTCACACGCCTCGCGCACCACACGCGCCGCGGCAGCAGCGGAGTGCGGGTCGAACACCTCGGTGCCCTCGGCGGCGCACACGCCACGCGAGCAGCCCGCGGCAATCAGAGCCGCGGCAACGCCTTCATCGGCGGCAGGCCACGCAGCATGGGCAACGGTGCCGGGCGTAAAACCCGTCTCCCTGGGAGCCGCCGCGTGCATGGCAGACAGGGTAGCCGCCAGCACGTCCATGGCGGCATCGAGCACGGCGCCATTCGCATACAACGTGCCGCCCGAGCCGGCAAGCTCGCAAACAACGCCTCGCGCCACCAACTCGCCCAGCGCGGCATCGGCCTCACCGGCAACAAGATCGAGCGCCTCGGCAACATCCGCCGCCGCAACCGGCAGCGCCTGCAGCGCCAGCCACGCGTCTACGCCAGCAACGGCATCGCCGGCTTCAAGCGCCGCAAACAGCGCACGCTCGCCGGCCGAAAGCTCGCGCGAGCGACGGCAACGCGAAAGCAGCACACGCCCGCCGCCGATGAGCATAACGGGCGAATACGACAGCACCACGGCATGGTCTCCGGCGCGCAGCGGCAATGGCTCCTCCAGGCGCACCTGCACGGTACGGGTCTCGCCCACCGCCATGGGGGCCTCTCCCTCCAAAAGCATGACGCGGCCGATGACCTCGGCCGTGCCGGCCATCACGTGCACGCGCGCGCCCGACTCGAGCACGCGCGGCTTGGCGCCCTCGCGGCCCAGGTAGGTAAACGTCATCATAAAGCGCAACGTCTGACCAAAGCGACCCTCCGCGCCCAGCATCTCACCACGGTCAAGCGCCGCGACACCGTCACCGACCAGGTTAAGCGCCACGCGTTGCCCAGGCAGCGCGCGCGGCGTATCGCCATGCACCTGAATCCCGCGCACATGACAGACCGTACGCGACGGCAAAGCCATCAGCTCGTCGCCCACCGCAACCGGCGCATCGTGCAGCGTTCCCGTAACGACGGTGCCGACACCCTTGATCGTAAAGCAGCGGTCAATCGGCAGGCGAGACGCGGCATCGCTCCAATCGGAACGGTCGCGGCAGGAATCCCAGCAAGCGGCAACCTGCTCGTCGAGCACCGCAAGCAGCCCGTCGATCCCCTCGCCCGTCTTGGACGACACGGGCACCATCGGCGCGCCCGCAAACACGGTACCCGACAAAAAGTCATCGACATCGAGCTCGGCAAGCTCGGTCATCTCGGCATCGGCCAGGTCGCACATCGTCAACGCGACCACCATATGCGTAACGCCCAGCAGCTCCAGCACATGCACGTGCTCGCGGGTCTGCGGCATCACGCCCTCGACGGCCGAAACCACCAGCACGGCCACGTCGATACCCGTGGCGCCCTGCACCATGGCGCGCAGGTAGTGGGCATGGCCAGGCACGTCGACCAGGCCGACAATCTTGCCACTCGGCAGCGCCAGCTCGCCAAAGCCAAGCTCAACGGTCATACCTCGACGACGCTCAACCTCCAGACGGTCGGGATTCTTGCCGGTCAGTGCCTCGATCAATGCCGACTTACCGTGGTCGACGTGGCCCGCCGTGCCAACGATAACGGGACACTCCGCCAGCGCCTGGACCTCACTCATCGAGCAATCGCCTTCTCAACGCATGCGGCAAGCGTCGACGCCGCCGTCTCGATATCGCGGTCGCCCACGAGCGTACGAACGTCAAACAAAATGCGATCGTGCGAGGTTCGCGTGACGACCGGCGTGTCGAAGTCCTGGACAAGCGAGCGCTTGAGCGCATCGACCGTCAGGCGCGCGTCAACAAGACGCACGGCAACGCACATCGTGGGCAACTCCATGGTAGGCAGCGAGCCGCCACCGGGGGTCGACGATTCCTCGACGATCTCCACCTGAACGGCGCACGGGCAACCGGCCTTATCGAGCCCGGCGACCATACGATCGCGCAGCTTGCGGGCACGTCGCTCCAAATGGGCCTGCGGCAGCGTAAGCATGCTGAGCACCGGAATATCGCGATGGGCAACATCGGCGCCGTCCATGTAGATACGCAGCGTGGCCTCGAGCGCCGTAAGCGCCAACTTGCCCGGACGCAGAGCGCGCATGAGCGGATGTGCGCCGCAGGCCTGGACCAGATCGCGACGGCCCATGATGATGCCCGCCTGCGCCGCGCCCAGCAGCTTATCGCCCGAGCACGACACGATATCGAGCCCCGCCGCGACCGAAGCCGGCGTGGGTTCCTCGCCACCGCGCACCAGGATGTCATCGGGCAGGAGCGCGCCCGACCCCTGGTCCTCATAGAACAGCAGGCCATGCTTGTGAGCAAGCGCCGCAAGCTCCCGAGAGCTCACTTCCTCGTGAAAGCCCTCGATGCGATAGTTGGAAGGATGGACCTTGAGAATCATGGCCGTATCGGGCGTGATGGCTTGCTCATAATCTGCTAGGTGCGTGCGGTTGGTGGCGCCGACCTCGACGAGCTTGGCGCCCGAAGACGCCATGACATCGGGGATGCGAAAGCTGCCGCCGATCTCGACAAGCTCGCCGCGGCTAACGATGACCTCCTTGCCTGCGGCATGGGTCGCCAGCACCAGCAGCACCGCGGCGGCGTTGTTGTTGACCACAAGCGCGTCCTCGGCGCCGGTGAGCGAGCGGATCAGCTGCGCGGCGTGTTCCTTGCGCGACCCGCGCGAGCAGGTGTCCACGCTGTACTCGAGCGTACTGTACCCGCGCGCAACCTCGGCCACGGCCTTTGCCGCCGACTCCGCGAGCGGGGCGCGGCCCAAGTTGGTATGGATGACCACGCCCGTGGCGTTGACGGCAGGGCGCAGGCTCGGCAGCGCGGAGCGGTGCGCACGCCACTCGATCGCCGAGGCCAGGTCGCGCTTAGAGCGCGGGGCGGCACCGGCGCGAATGGCGGCGCGTTCCTCGTCGAGCTCGGCCGTGACGGCGGCATGCACCACCGCGTCGCAGGTCTCCCCCGCCGCCTTCACTACCGGCCACTCGGCGAGCAGCTCGTTGACGGAGGGAATGGCGCGCAGGCGGGCGCGAACCTCATCGGACATGTTCTGGCTATCGCTCATGTGCGGCCTTTCAAAACCAAAGGTGAATCAATCGTTCGAACGTCAAACTATCAGCCGATTCGATCGGCTGAGTCAATCAATCGCTATTATCCTCGCACGGCGACGCCCCGCGGGAGGTCCAACGTCAAACAGACGGTACCCTACGCCTCAGACTTCTTGGCGTAGATAAACCAGTAGCCGAGCGCGACCAGAACCGCACCGCCCACGATGTTGCCCAGCGTGGCGGCGGACAGGTTAAACGCAATGCCCGCGGCATTGAGCGCATCGGCGCCGGCGACGTCGGCACCATAGCCGCACGCGTGCATCACGGCACCCATGGGCAAAAAGTACATATTGGCAACGCAGTGCTCAAAACCGCAGGCCACAAAGGCGGCGATGGGCAGCAGAATGCCCACGACCTTATCGACCACGGTCTTGCCGGCGGTACCGATCCACACGGCCAGGCACACAAAGATGTTACACAGGATGCCGCGGAAGAAGATCGTCAGCCAGTCGATCGTCACCTTGCCGGCGGCGACACTCACCATGGAATTGGCGACCGCCTCGCCGTTGAGCTTGTAAACGCCGGCCATGTACACCAAAAAGACGATGAACAGGGCACCGGCAAAGTTGCCAAGCCACACGACGACCCAAGCCTTGAGCATCTGGACCAGGGTGATCTTTTTGCTCTTGAGCGCGCAGACCATAAGCGAATTACCGGTGAACAACTCGGCGCCACACACCAGCACCAGCACCAGGCCCAGGCAAAAGCACAGGCCGCCCACGACGCGCTGGGCACCCCAGCCCATCGTGCTGTCGCTCAAAAACACCGTAAAGAACAGACCGCCGAAGGCGATAAACGCGCCGGCGAACATTGCCAACAGAAAGGCCTGAGCGACCGGCAGGTTAGCCTTAGTCACACCGGCGGCCTCGGTCTTGGCCTCGATCGCGGCGGGCGCCAGGCAATCGGGAGCAGGGTACTCCACCTTGGAATCTGCCATGTCAATCACTTCTTTCCTAATCACCAGGGACAAGCGCTGCTACAGCTCCTGTCCCAAGCGGACAAAGTGGGAAAAGTCGTTGGCGGCCACGGCGTCGTACACGGCGTCAACGGCGTCAAAGACTTCCGGGGACATGGGGTTGTAGAACTCCGTGTCGCCCGGCTGAATCCCTATGAAGAAGATATCATCGCACGATTGCTCGATTTCTTCGATCAGAATCGACAAAGGGAGCGAATGCGCGGTGAACATCGACTTGCGGGCCACGTCGCGTTTGTCGAGCAGGCGGATGGTGCCACCTGCTGAGCATGCAGGCCAAAGTCGTCGTCAAACACCGAGATGCCGGCCTTGGCCGACCCGCGAAAACCGCGTTCGTCGAGCAGCGCATCGCAGGCCTCGAGTAGCGACGGCACGTGCCAACCATAATCTGCCAGATAATAGCCGGCGTTTCCTGGCCGAGCAATCTCAACCTGAAGCGCAGGTGCAAGTTGCGGTGAAATACGGACTACATGGGCCATAAAAGCCGGAAAACAGTCCGTATTTCACCGCAACTTAGGAGGGGATGTGGGGTTCCCAGCATGTATATGGAAATGCTCTGCTTCCAAAAGGAAGCAGAGCCATTCATCAATCTTATGGAGCGGGCGACGGGAAGTCCAAGGGTTTGCTTCGCAAACCCTTGTTTCGCTGCGGGCCATTGGCCCTTGCGTGCTGCGCTGGAAAATGCTCACGCATTTTCTCAGCTTCGCACCCTGCCGGGTTCGATTCCCGTCGCCCGGCACGCTTATGCAAACGGCTCTGGCACCAAATGGAGCCAAAGCCGTTAAAACTATCCTATGGAGCGGGCGACGGGAATCGAACCCGCGTCATCAGCTTGGAAGGCTGGGGTTCTACCATTGAACTACGCCCGCAAGATATGGTCGGGACGACAGGATTTGAACCTGCGACATCCTGCTCCCAAAGCAGGCGCGCTACCAAACTGCGCCACGTCCCGAAGGTGTTGAGCAGCTAAGGTCTAAACCTTGCGTGTCCCAAAGCGAAGGAAATTATAGGGGAGACTTCTCTCCTGTGCAAGCGACGATACCCTAGCTCCTCGAATGTGTGACAAACTGGCTATGGAGCAGGCCAATCACAAACGCCACCACGGCGGCCGGCGCCCACGCGGCTCCAATATCCGCCAGCGGCAGCGCATCGAACGGCAGCCACGCGCCCGCAAAGAACGCGTCGCGGACCGAGGTGATCACGCTCTGCACCGCGACGACGCCGCCGACCCAGACCCACACCTGCGGATGCGCGTCGCAAAAGCCGTGCACCAGGCCCATAAGCACCAGCACGATGGCAACGGGATACAGGGCATTGAGCATAGGCACCGAGAACATGAGGATCGCGTCGAGGCCCACGTTGGAGAGCACGCAAGAAAACGCCGCGAACACAAAGGCGAGAACCGCAAAGGGACGGCGCATAGCCTCCTCGGGAGCCTCCGCTCCCCCTTCGACCACATACGTCTCGCAGAAGTAGCGCGAGCAGCAGCTGATGAGGCCGATGCACACGTTCATGCAGGCGAGGAAAAAGATCGCAAAGACCACGATCGTGCCGGCAAGACCAAAGTGTATGGAGGCAGAGCGGGCAAGGATGGCGGCGCCGTTGGTAGCGTCGGGTATAACCGTGCCGAGCTGCATGCCGGCAAGCGCCAGGCCGCAGTAGATGATGGCCATGAGCACACCGGCGATCACACCGGAACGCGAAATCTCGAAGGCCACGCGCTTGTCATCGGTCACGCCCAGCTCGTGGATGGTCTCGGCGATGATAATGCCAAAGGCGAGCGACGCAAGCAGGTCCATGGTTTGATAGCCGGTCAAAAAGCCCTGCACGGCAGCGCCTGCATCGTAGGGAGCCTGCGGCGCAGCAGCCGGCCCCAACGGCGAGACCACGGCGGCACCCACGACCAGCACGATGAGTGCAATGAGCGCGGGTCCCGTAATGCGGCCGAGCACGCGCGTGATAACGCCCGGACGCAGCGTGAGCGCAAACGCGACGACAAAGAAGCCAACGGCAAACACCAGACGTGCCGTGCCGAGCGAGACGCCCTCCGGCAGCAGCGGCACCAGCATCTCGAAGGCCGTGGAGCTCGTGCGCGGAATAGCCAGGCACGGGCCGATGGCTAGATACACCGCCGCAACGAAGAATTCGCCAAACTTAGGATGCACACGCCCGGCCAGCTCGCGCGCCGTTCCGGCAAGCGCCACGGCGATAAAGCCCATGACGGGCAGGCCGATGGCGGCGATGAGAAAGCCGAGCATGGCGAGCGGCGTGGCAGAGCCTGCCTGCAGCGCCAACAGCGGCGGAATAATGAGGTTGCCGGCGCCAAAGAGCATCGAGAACAGGGCGATGCCGACGGTAACGACATGGTCGGAGCGCAGGCCGCGCGGGGCGGATGAGGCCATGGGACCACCTTTCGGGTCGAAACAAAACGGGACGGGCAAAAGACCCGTCCCGCAAGTATATACGCTCTAGCAGGCTAAATCGCGGAGCGCGTCAATCGCGGTGTCGACTTCCTCGTCCGTGTTGAAATACCCAAACGAGAAACGAACGACACCCTGACGCTCAGTCCCGAGCGCGCGGTGCATGAGCGGGGCACAATGGGCGCCGGGGCGCGTCGCAATCCCCCACCCCTGCATGAGCGCGTCCGAAATCTGGGCAGAGTCGATATCACCCACGTTGAGTGAGACGATCGCCGAGCGCACGGGCTGGTCAAAGACACCGTAGAGCTTAATCCCCGGAATCTCGCGCACGCCGGCAAGGAAGCGCTCTGCAAGCGAGCGCTCATGCGCCGCAATCGCCTCGACCCCGCCTTGTGCCTCGATAAAGTCGAGGCCGGCAGAAAGGCCCGCGATACCGTGACCGTTGAGCGTGCCCGCCTCAAGGCGCGTGGGCCACTCAAGCGGCTGCAGCTCATCGAAGCTGTGCACGCCCGTGCCGCCCATGGCCCACGGCGCCACGTCAATGCCTTCCACCACGGCCAGGCCGCCGGTGCCTTGAGGTCCCATGAGCCCCTTGTGGCCGGTAAAGCACACCACGTCGAGCCCCATGGCATCCATGTCAATCTTCGCCGTGCCGGCAGACTGCGAGGCATCGACGATCACCAGCGCACCTGCCGCATGGGCCATGGCCGCCACGCGCGCAATGTCGACCGCGTTGCCGGTCACATTGGAGGCGTGCGTCACCACCACAGCACGCGTGTCCGGCGTGACCAACCGCTCGAGCTCGTCGTAGTCGAGCACGCCGTTCGCGTCGCAGCCCGCATGCTCAACCGCCACACCCTGTTCCGCCGCCAGGCGATTGAGCGGGCGTAACACCGAGTTGTGCTCGAGCGCCGTCGTGACCACACGGTCGCCGGGACGCACCACGCCACAGATGGCGGTGTTGAGCGCAGCCGTGGAGTTGGGCGTAAAGCACACATGGTCCGCTCTCGGGCAACCCAAAAGGCGCGCGAGCTTGGCACGGCAACCGTGAATCGTACGAGCCGCATCGAGAGCACCCGACGTGGCGCCGCGCCCGGCATTGCCGAGCGAGCACATCGCCTGCGTCACGGCATCGATGACCGCCTGCGGCTTGAGCATGGTCGTCGCCGCGTTATCCAGATAGATCATCGCACGACCTCCCACATGTCAATCACCGTAAAGCCCTCGGTGGGAACACCAGCTGCGGCAAGCTCGGCGCGCAGCAGCTCCTCATCGGCAGGCAACGCCTTCCACGCCAAGCCGCAGCCGGCAGCGACCTCCCCGGGCACGGGAATCGTGCGCCCGGGAAGGCCGCGCTCGATGCATAGAGACTCGCAGCCCATGGCGGCCGCCGTGGTGGGAAACGTGATGACAAGCGCCGGGCGCTTCTCCCTCATGGCAACTCCAACCAATACGCTACGGGCGCACGACGCGCACGGCCTGCTCCATCTTCTCCACGATCACGTACATGTTGGTGACCTCGCCCACCGCAAGCTGGTCTTTAATGCCAAAGTGGTCCAGGCAGGTACCGCAGGTGAGAATCTCGACGCCCTGCTCGGCCAGGCCCTTCAGGTCATCGAGCACCGGCGAGCCCTCGACGGTGAGCTTGGCGCCGCCGTTGTAGAACAGCATGGTCGCGGGCAGCTCCTCCTGCTGCGTCACGGCAAAGATGAAGGCCTTCATGAGCTTGTGGCCCAGCTCGTCGTCGCCGCGGCCCATGCAGTCGGTGTAGACGGAAATGACGAGTTTGCCCTTGCCGGCGCTGGCGTCGCAGAAAGCAGCACCGTCCTGCTCGGGGTCCGCAACGGCCACGGCACCGGCGGTCGCCACGGTCACGTGCCACTCGGCGTCAGAAACCTTCTCGACCGAGGCCGTGCAGCCCTTCTCCTGCGCCATCTTGGAGATATTCTTGACGGCGGTCTCGTTATCGACCGAGGTCACGACAACGCCCTCGCCATCGAGTTGCTTGAGCGCCTTAAGCGTCTTGACGACGGGCAGCGGGCAAGCATCGCCCACGGCATTAACTTCAATCTTGGTAGACATAGCATTTCCTTTCGAAAGAACCGTTCTAGAGAACGGTAAACAGTTACATAAACGTGCGGGCTAGCGGACAACGTGGACGGCAGGACCGCCCGGCACCGGCTCGCACACGAGGCCGACGACGGAGGCGATACGTCCTTCGGCATGCAGACGGCGCGCAAGCTCATCCACATCGGCAGCAGGTGCCGCGATAAGCAGGCCGCCCGAGGTCTGCGGATCGTACAGCGCGTCGAGCATCCCCGGCTCCAGACCATCGTCGACTGCCACGCGCGGGCCAAAAAAGTCCTGGTTGCGGTAGGCGCCGGCAGGGATAATGCCAAGGCGTGCCATGTCGAGCACCTGGTCAAAGAGCGGCACCGCCCCCGACACAAGCTCAATCTGCACGCCCGAGCCCTCGGCCATCTCGCACGCATGTCCGATCAGGCCAAAGCCCGTGATGTCGGTGCAGCCATGAAGCTCGAGGTCCTCGGCCAGACGAATCGGAGCCTCGTTGAGGGTCCGCATCGAGTCAAACATGGCTGCGGCCTCGTCCTGTTCGATGAGCTCGCCCTTAATGGCCGTAGTGATGATGCCCGAGCCGATCGCCTTGGTCAGCAGCAGAACATCGCCCACGCGTGCGCCGCTGTTGGCGAGCATACGGTCAAGCGCGACAAAGCCACTCACGGACAGGCCGTACTTGGGCTCGTCGTCGTTGATGGTGTGGCCGCCCGCGATGGCACAGCAGGCCTCGACGCACTTGTCGGCGCCGCCCGCCAGAATCTGGCCGGCAACCTCAACGCCCAGGCAACTGGGTATGCAAAGCAGGTTCATGGCATGGCTCGGCCGTCCGCCCATGGCGTAGATGTCCGACAGCGAGTTTGCCGCGGCGATCTGGCCAAACAGGAACGGGTCGTCGACCATCGGTGGGAAGAAGTCGATGGACTGCACGAGGCCCAAGTTATCGCCAACGCGGAAGACGCTCGCATCGTCGGAGGTATCGAACCCCACGAGCAGGTTGTCGTTATGCACATTGGGTAAGTCGCCCAGGACCTGGGCGAGGGCTCCAGGAGCCAACTTAGCGGCTCAACCGCTCGCGGCAGTCATCTGCGTGAGCTTCATGAGATCGTCAGCCATCGATACCTCCTCTCATCGGTCAATCAGTTCCTCCCAGTATACGCATGGCGGCGCCGAGAGCGGGCAATTTATCGCACCGGCCCCCTACGCGAGCGCCTGGGCTCGAATGGCCGCGCCGATGGCACCGGCAAAGCGGGCCTGGGGCGAGGTGGTGACCGGCGAGCCCACCAATGCGCCAAGACGCTCGACGACATAGGCATTTTCGCACAGACCACCGGTCAGATAGTACGGGGCGCCCGCGGCTTGCGAGGCCATGGTCGCCACACGCGACACGACGCTCTCGATCACACCGCGGGCAATGTTCTCGCGCGGCTCGCCGCGACCGATCAGACTAATGACCTCGCTCTCGGCAAACACCGTGCACATGCTGCTGATCTTGGTGGGCTCGCCGGAACGCGCCAGGTCGGCAGCCACGTCATAGCCAGCCGCTGCCAGTGCCTCGCGCAGCCGCTCGGAAGCATCGACCGAGGAGAACCCGGTTGGCTGCACGCAGGTCCACGTCACCGAATCCACCCCATCGACCACAGCGGCCTTAGCCGCCGTAGAAGCCCTCGAGCTCCTCCTTGAGCAGGCGGCACTCCTCGTACCAGCCTTCACGCTCGTAGGCGCGGTCGCGACCCTGAGGAAGATGCAGAATGTGCGTGCGCTTAAGCTCCCCCAGCAGCTCGTACATCTTCTTCTTGCCGTCGCAGGTGGTCTCGCCGATGATCATGTCGCTAAAGTACGTAAACGGGCACTTTTGCGAGTAGGCAAAGCCGTACGTCGACTTGATGAGCGGGCAGAGGTTTGACGGCAGCACCTTCTCGGCCTCGGGAATCACCTCGTCGGACGTACCGCACAGAGCCACGCTTGCAGCCCCCGCGGCATCGTCGTACGACAGCATCGTGTGCCGTCGTTTAATAAATAATTATCTTGATTGATAAGAGTTTGTCATCCCTCATTCGGCGAACGGCAAGGCAAAGCCGCCGAGACTTATATCCCCGACGGCATTACCCGGCGCTATCGACAGACCAAATGGATCCTACTGGCATCAAAATGCATGCGCAGCGTCTCGCCCGCTTGCGGCAGCCCGTCGACAGGCACGCCCACCTTGTTGACCTTCCACTGCAGGCGCGTGGGCGCATCGACGCGCGGCACGTCCAGCAGCACCAGGCGCTCAAAACGCGAATCGCTCACACGGGCCACGTGCAAATCATAGCTATTGCGGCCCCGCTCGGCACGGTTGTCCACATGGAAGTAACTTGCGCGAATGCCCAGGTACACCACATTATCGGGAACCTCGCGACCCACGTTAAAGGTCATGCCCCAGTCGAGGGCCTCAACTTCCTCGGGCCCGATCTTTCGTGCGCGGCTTGTGTTCTTACACCCCGTCAGGCGCAGCGCCGCCAGCGTCTGCGGATGGCGAACCACGTCCTCGATGGAGCCGATCTCCTCAACATACCCGTCGTGCATCACGCAGATGCGCTGGCAGAGGCGGCACGCTTCGTCGATGTCGTGGCTCACGTAGAGCACGGTGCGGTTGCACACATCGAACAGGTCGAGCATGTTCTGCTCGAGGGCGCTCTTAAGATAGGAATCGAGCGCGCTCATGGGCTCGTCGAACATAAAGATGCCCGGATGCGCCGCCACCATGCGGGCGAGCGCCACGCGTTGCTGCTGCCCGCCCGAAAGGCGCGCGGGGTAGCGGTCGGCAAAATCGGCCAGACCGAAAATACCCAGATAGCGCTCCGCCAACCTTTTGCGCGCTGCGGCGTCGCCCGCGTCCTTTACACCAGCGCATACGTTATCGGCCACCGTCATGTTGGGAAACAGCTGATAGTTTTGGAACAGCAGGGCACATTTTCGCTCCTGGGGCGACAGGTTGATGCCCGCCGCCGAGTCAAAAAAGGTCACACCGTTGACGACGATCTTGCCCTCGTCGGGCGTCTCCACGCCGGCAATGCAGCGCAACGTACAGCTCTTGCCGCAGCCCGAGGCGCCCAGCAGCGCCACACGCTCCTCGCCGGCCTCGAGCTGCATGTCGAGTGTAAACCCGGGATAGTGCTTTTTGATATCCAGAACGAGCGACATGGCCTATCGACTTCCCTCCGAGACGGCGTCATCGCGCATGAGCTCGGCCAGCGCCTCGCGATCGATACGCAAGGCATCGCCGCCCGCCGGGTCGAGTGAATCGCCCCGTCCGGCGAGATCTTTGGCCTGCTTGCGCTCCGCACGGGAAAGGCCCCGCTCGCGATACTTTTGCGAATGAGCGGTGTACATATTGATGAACAGAATGACCAGGAAACTGAACATGATAACGACGATGACCCAAAAGAGCGCCACCGACGTGTTGCCGCCCATCCATTCAAAGTAAATGGCGATGGGAATGATCTGCGTAATGCCGGCGTAGTTGCCCGCAAAGAACAGGGTGCAGCCAAACTCGCCCATTGCGCGGGCAAAGGCGAGCACCGTGCCGGCGGCGATGGAGGGCCAGCCGAGCGGCATCATGAGCTTGGCAAAGATGCGACGTTCGGACCATCCTAAGGTTCGCGCGGCGTCGAGCATCTGCGTGTCGAGGCTCTCGAAGGCACCAAGTGCCGTACGGTAGACCAGGGGAAACGACACCACCACGGCAGATATCACCGCCGCCGGCCACGTAAAGACAATCGAGATGCCGTGCGCAATAAGCCACTGGCCCACCCCGGTCGAGCGACCAAACAGCATGAGGAGCAGAAAGCCGCAGACCGTGGGCGGCAATACCATAGGAATCGTAAAGACCGAATCGAGCAGGCCCCTGATGCGGCTCGAGGTACCCATAGTCTTCCACGCGGCGAACAGCCCCAGCGCAAAGGAGATCAGCAGGGCAAGGCCGCTCGTTTTTATGGACACCCAAAACGGGCGATAGTCGATGTCGCCCAAGAAGGCTGCGGCGCGCTCCGCCAGCGACGGCGGCACCGTCGTCGACACGTCCGCATACCGCACGAGGGCGGCGTTATCGCTCCACAGGACGCCGTCACCCAAATCTAGCTCGGCATTCGCGGCGTCGGCGGCATTCACTACCGTGTAGTAATCGCCGTTGCCGCCCTTCACCTTAAACTGATAGCGGTAATCGCTCTGCACCAGCGCGTTATCCGAGGTAAAAACCCATTCGAGATTAGAATCCTCCAGCAACGCCCCACCCATGGAGTGCGACTTGTCGAGCCCCACGAGCATCTTCTTGAGCGCCTTTTGGTCATCTGCCTTTGAGATATCGAGCCCCGCGTCTTTGGCGGCATGGGCGTCGAGCCAGACCACGATGCTCTCAGGCGTCGTCACCGTCACGAGGGTCGTCTTCTTGTAGATAGGAAAACGGTAACCCTCGGGCTGACCCGCAAACGAACGGGCCGTGCCCTTGGCATTGCGCTCAAACGCGTTGAGGCCAAACCCGACGCCATCGATAAGCGCGGAATCTTCGGTCGCCTGGCGGCCATCGGCGGTGGTGAAGAGCGCCTCGGCCCGAGCAACCCCGGGCGGTGCGGTCAGCACGCACAGAACCGCAGCCAGCACGGCGAGCAGGCGAATCGTTTTCCTTGACACGGGCGACTCCTCAAACACAGGGCAACGGCGCGCGGACACGCCGGTTCAATCAAAAGGGCGGGCGATCGCGAGAACGCCCGCCCTCAAGCATATCGTTATGCAGCGATGTTGCGAACTACGCGGAAAGCTCAAAGCCGTACTTAGCCCAAATCTTCTGGGCTTTCTTGTTGGTCAGGCAGAAGTCGATGAACGCCTTGGCCTCGTCGGCGTGCTCGGAGCTATCGGCGACAGCGCCGGGATACACGATGGGCTTGTGCGAGTCCTCGGGGCACACGAAGGTCTCCTCGATGCCGTCGTAGCGGAAGATATCGGAGCTGTAGACAAAACCGGCCACGCAATCGCCCGTAGAGACGTAAGACGCAGCGGTGCCGACCTTGTCGGCCAGAGCCACCTTGTCGGCGAAATCGGGCGCATACTCGCCGTCGTCGCCCTCGGTGCCGGTGTAGAGGCCCACGGAGGCCAGGGCCTGGTTGGCGTACTTGCCAGCGGGAACGGTCTTGGCGTCGCCGATGGCGATCTTGCCGTCCAGGTTCGCGACGTCGGCGATGGCCTCTACCTTGATATCGGAGCCCTCGGCACGAATGACCACGAGGTCATTGACGAACATGTCCTCACGCGTGTCGGCGTCGACGAGCTCGGCGGCCTCGGCGTCATCCATGGCGCCCTTGGAGGCCGTGATGAGTACGTCGACCGCAGCACCGGCGCGCATCTGCTCGACAAGGTCGCCAGACGCCTTAAACTGCGTGTCGGCAAACGTGGTGCCGGTCTGGTCGGTATAGAGCTTCTGAACCTCGGGCAGGGCCTTCTCGAGCGAGTTGGCGGCAAAGACCTGCAGCTCGACAGCCTTCTTGGACGAAATCTTGGAGGAGCCGGCATCGGAGCCAGTCGGCCCAGACGTCTTGTTGCCGGAGCAGCCGGCAAGCCCAAGGCCGGCAGCGGCGACAGCAGAGAGCGAGACGAATCCGCGGCGAGAAACCATATCGAACATGTTCATCCCTTTCGAAGGCTACGCCCGGGCACCCCGCCGCAAGCTTTATTCTGTTACTAGATTATACTTTTGCGCGAATAGTGTTTGTGATAAATATTTCTCGTCTAATAATTTTCCTTTACCGATAACCACGAGACGGCCCGCACTGTCGCTGCATAAAAAAGGCGGAGCAGCCCGTAAGGTCACTCCGCCGCAGGTAATGCGCTTATTTGGCGTGCCCGCCCCCCGCCGTCATTTGAGCTGCGTGCTCCAGCTGGTCGCTCACAGCCTCCCAGCTTTCGCGGGCCGCTTTCGTTGATCCCGGAAAGTTGATGACAAGCGTATGCCCACGCTGCATGCACACGGCGCGCGAAAGCATAGCGCGGCGCGTCTTGGTCATGGAGTACGCACGGATTGCCTCTGCAATGCCCGGTACATCGCGGTCGCAGACGGCACGCGTCGCCTCGGGCGTCACGTCGCGCATCGAAAGGCCCGTGCCGCCGCAGGTGAGCACGACATTGGCGTGGCACTCATCGGCCGCTTCCACAATGGCATCACCGATCTCGCTGACGTCGTCGCGCACGACCACATGCGAGGCGACCGTCCAGCCCTGCGCCGCGATGAGTTCCTCGAGCGCAGCACCCGCCTCGTCCTGGGCAAGATCGCGCGTATCCGAGCACGTCACAATCGATATCTTCAGCTCCATAGCATTCCTCCTATAGCACCGCGCCCTCAGGCAAGTCGACACGCACGACATCCACGACGTCGCCCGCCCTGAGGTCACACGGGCCTTCGTCAATACGCAGCAGGCAGTTGGCCCGCTGCATCGTGCCGAGCAGCGCCGAATTCTGCGTCTTGGTCTCGGTCACCAACAGCTCACCGGTCTCGGGGTCGCGCAAAACCGTGGCACGATCGAAGAAGCGGCGATGCTGTCGCTTCTTCACGCCGTGTGTGAGCTTCGCCTGCTGCACGGGACGCACGCCCTCGGCAAAGCCGCGCATCTTGCGGATTGCCGGGCGGGCGAGCATCTCAAAGCCCACATACGCCGCCGCGGGATTGCCCGAAAGCCCGAGGTAGGGCTTACCTGCGAGCAAGCCAAACGTGATGGCCTTGCCGGGACGCATCGAGATGCGGTCGAACAGCACCTCGCCCTCGCGCCGAACGAGCGCCGTCACATAGTCGTAATCACCCGCAGAGGCGCCACCACTCGTAATGACAAAATCGCACTCCTGCGCGGCGCGATGCACCAACTCGGCAATCGCCTGCTCATCATCGGGCGCAATGCCGTAGAACACGGGCTCGGCTCCTGCATCGAGCGCCTCGGCCATCAACGCCGACGAGTTGGAGTCGCGAATCTGCCCGCGCGCCGGCACGTTACTCGGTGCGACCAGTTCCGTCCCCAGCGAGATAATGCCCACGCGCGGAGCGGCATGCACCTTTACACTCGCATACCCGGCGCTCGCCAGCAAGCCGGCGCCCGCCGGAGCCACAACCTCTCCAGCGTACATCACGACGTCGCCAGCATGCGCTTCCTCGGCAGCCGATCGAACGTTCTCCCCCACCTTGGCCGGCGCCGAGAATCTCACACGCGAACCCTCGTTGCCGTCACCGTCGAGCACATCGACGATCTCGTACTTCACCACGGCATCGGCACCTTCGGGTACCGGCGCGCCCGTCATGATACGAACCGTGTCGCCCGCGCCGATTGCGCCCTCAAAGACATGGCCCGCAGCCTCGTGCCCCACGACAGAAAGCGTCACGGGCGCATCGGTGGACGCTTTGGCGAGGTCGACGGCGCGTACGGCATATCCGTCCATAGCGCTGTTAGCAAACGGCGAAATGTCGATATCGGCCACCGCGTCCTCGGCCAAGGGAAGGCCGGCGGCCTGCCACACGGGAATCTCGACGAGATCGGTCGGAGCAACGTGCGACAGAACAATCGACTGCGCGTCCTCCAGCGGAATGAGTTTCTCTGCCATATGCACCTCTTAATGCCACAGCGCACAACGGGGGCGCCAATTCTTTATGCTTATCTCAGTATAATCCCCTGCCGCACGGCGGCGAAACGACCCACGTTCTCGAATACATCTGTCGGCCGCAAGCCGCGAAATAGAACCGAAACCAACCTGCCGGTTTGTCACGTTTGGCACGTTCTATAATGCTCGTGTTGCAACCTAAAAGAGGACCGTATGGCTTTTACCGACAAACCCGAAAGCGCAAACGAGGCGCAGGATCATTCCCAGTCGCTCGACAACGGCGGCTTTTTCTCCCTTAACGACGTCATCATGGCAGGCAGGCAACAGCTCACCCGCTCCGAGCATCTCTTGGCTGCCGACACGCGCCGCAATGCCCACAACCTACTCGCGAGCGCTAAATTGCTCGTGCTCGTCGTCATCGTCTCGCTCGCCATGGGCGTTGCCGCTTGGGCGTTTTTGGCCTCGTTGAATATCGCGACCGACTATCGCGAGCACCATACGTGGATCTACGCCATGCTTCCCGTTGTGGGCGTTGCCACCGCATGGGCGTACAAAAACCACGGTCTTGCCGCCAAACGCGGTAACAACCTGGTCATCGACTCCGCTCTGGGCACACGCCTCATCCATAAGCGCATGGCCGTCCTCACCTTCGTCTGCTCCACGCTCACGCACCTAACGGGCGGATCGGCCGGTCGCGAGGGAGCCGCGGTGCAGATTGGCGGCACCATCGCCAGCAACATCTCAAGCCTCGCCCACCTCAAAAAGCATGACCACCACGACCTCATGCTCGCCGGCATCTCGTCGGCCTTTGGCGCCGTATTCGGTTCGCCCCTTGCCGGAGCTTTCTTTGGCATGGAGATGTGCTTTATCGGCAAGATCGACTACACCGCAGGGATCTACTGCCTGGTCGCCTCGTTTAGCGGCTACTTTACATCACTCGCCCTGGGTACCGAGTACGAAGCGAATGCCATCGCCAGCGTTCCCGCCATGACACCCAAAACGGTCGTTATCGTTGTTATCAGCGCCATTATCTTCGGGCTGACGGCACGCCTCTTTGCCTGGTCGGTTCGAACCGTCAAGAGCCTGTACGGTCGCTTTATCACCAATTACCTCGTTCGCGCACTTATAGGCGCACTCGTGGTTTTGGCTGTCTATGCCCTCCTCGACGCCTGGGACTACGCCGGCCTTTCCACGTGGCTTTCGGGCGCCGGGTTTGCCGGCAACACCACCCTCGCCGACGCCGCCATCAAGCTCGTCGTAACGGCACTCACCCTGGGTGCCGGTTTCCAAGGCGGCGAGGTCACGCCCCTGTTTGGCATCGGTGCGGCACTCGGTGGCTGGATCGGTTGCCTTACCGGGCTCGACCCCAGTTTTCTGGCGGCTCTCGGCATGCTCGGCGTGTTCTGTGCCGGCCTTAACGTGCCCATCACCACCTGCATGATGGCCATCGACCTGTTCCACGGCACGGCCGCCGGGTTCTTTGTCATCGTGGCCTTTATCAGCTATCTCGCCGGCGGACACCGCGGCGTGTACCCTGCCCAGCGCATCATCTCACCCAAGCGCCGTTCGCTTATAGTGGATGAGGGCGGTACGGTAGCGGATGCTATCGAGCGCCACAATGACCTGATAGAGTAGACGTAAGTATTCGCCGTGCAGCCACAATCGGGGGGCAATTCGACCCGAGCGCGACCGCACCGTCACGCCATATGCCGGGAGTCGCCCATGCACGCAACTGATTTTGGTCGCACGCTCATCATCGCCAACCCAGCCGCCCAATCGGGTGCGGCGCGCGAAGTTGCCGAGCGCCTGCAACGCTTTTTGGACATGACTGCACGCGCATCCCAGTTTGACCTGGTATTGACCGAGCGTATGAGGCACGCCAAGGAGCTGGCCGCACAGGCTCAGGGCTATCGCACCGTTATCGCCCTTGGCGGCGACGGCGTGATCCACGAGGTCGTCAACGGGCTTATGGCACAAAAGGAGGACCCCCGCCCCGCTCTTGCCATCCTACCCGTGGGTTCCGGCAACGATTTTGCCCAAACGCTCGGTATAGAAAATTTCTCCGGCAAGGATTTTGGCGCGCTGCTCACCTGCGAGCTGCAGCGTCAGGACATCGGTCGCATTCGCTCATGGAACCCTGCAAGCGGTAGCGGCGAGGCTTCCGTTGAGTACTACGACCAGACGCTCTCCGTCGGTATTGACGCCGCCATCGGCCTGGGCACCACCGAGCTGCGCAAAAAGACGGGCCTCACCGGCGCTCCGCTCTACACCCTCTCGGGACTTGAACAGTTTGGCCTGCGCTATCGCAACTACCCCATGACAGTCAGCTTTGACGGCGCGCCCGCCGAGCGCGTGAGGGCGATCATCATGGCGATTCAGCTGGGCCCCACCTATGGCTCGGGCTATCGCATCTGTCCCGATGCCGACCCGTGCGACGGCATGCTCGACGTTTGCTACGCCTGCGGCCCCGTTCCGCGCGCGGTCGCGCTTCCCATGTTCCTTTCGGCCAAGGACGGCCACCATACCAAGTTGCCGCCGGTTTGCATGCGCCGCTGCCGCCATGCCGAGCTCACCTTTGGGGAGCCCGACTACCCCATCCAGGCCGACGGCGAACCTGTTATCGCCTCGCGCATCGAAGTCGACATCCTACCCGGCGCCCTCCAAGTCTGGCGCCCAACCCGCTAACCACCCCTAAGTTGCGGTGAAATAGGGACTGTTTATGCAGGTAAAGCCGCAAAACAGTCCCTATTTCACCGCAACTTATCGAGAAGATCACTCCTCCCCGCCCGGCTTGCGGCGGTTGACCTTTTTAATGGCGTTGAAGTGCTTGTCATTAAGTCTGCGCTGGCGAGAGCGCTGAGGCACCTTGGTCTTTACGCGTCGACGCGGTGGACGCCCGCGACGCTCAAGCTCAGCGCGTAGCTTACGCAAACAGCAGCTACGATTTTGGAACTGACTGCGACTCTCGCGCGCCGTCACGGTAATCCCCGTAGGGATATGTTTCATGCGCACCGCCGAGTCCGTCGTGTTCACGCCTTGCCCACCCGGACCCGTCGCGCGAAACACCTGCACCTCGCAATCGCGCGCCAGCTCCTCGACCGACATCTCGGCATAGCGCGCATACTCACGCCATCCCATCTTGTTCTCATCCATATCAACACCTCCCCTCATACAAAAAATGTGACAAAGGGACACCCCCTTTGTCACATCGCATACCAATCGCTTGTGTTGCGCGCTTAGGCGAAGGTGATCTCGCCGTTCTCACAGTCCATATCGGCGATACGGGCCAGGCTCTCAACACGGAAGCCGCGCTCGCGGAGCTTATCGCCACCGCCCTGGAAGCCCTTCTCCACCGCAATGCCAATACCAGATACCTCGGCACCCGCAGCCTCACAAATCTTGATAAGACCCTCGAGCGCGCAGCCGTTGGCCAGGAAGTCGTCGATAATCAGGACCTTGTCGCCCTCGGACAGGAAGCGCTTGCCAACGATAACCGGGTACTCCTTCTGCTTGGTAAAGGAGTAGATGGTCGTGGCATACTGCTCGCCGTCGAGGTTGATGGACTGTGCCTTCTTGGCAAAGACCACCGGCACGCCGCCAAAATGCTGGGCCGCAATGCAAGCCATGCCAATGCCCGAAGCCTCGATCGTAAGGATCTTGTTAATCTCGACATCCTCGAACAGACGGGCCCACTCGGCGCCCATGTGGTCAAACAGTTCAACGTCGCACTGGTGGTTGAGGAAAGCATCAACCTTAAGGACATTGCCAGCCTTTACGATGCCGTCATGGCGAATACGGTCCTCAAGCTCCTGCATGGCGCAACCCCTTCTCACGGCAACGATACCGCGCGATTAATAAACGTTGTTCGATAGTCTACCACGGACCGACCCCCGCCCGCCCCACAAGCCGCATCGCACCACAAAGCCGCAAGCAGATACACCGAGCTTACCAGCTGAATGCGATCGAGGACCACGCCCAGCCCCTTTTGCATCACGGGCAGCGCCACGGTCACGACGGTCGAATCCAGACACACCATAAACGTCATGATGAGCACCGTAAACAGAATCGCCCATTTGTTCTTGCCATGGGTGTCTCCCTCAAGAGCGATGTGTTCGCGGCGCAGCTGCTCTGCGGTTTTCTCCATATCCATCCTTTCGAGTGGCGCAACACAAAAAACGGGGCCCCAATCGCCTGCAAACAGTCGCGATTGGGGCCCCGCCTACGGTATCGGAGCTAAAGGTCGCCGAAGCTTTCTGCCGGCATCGGCGCCTTGCACGAACGCTAGCCTAGCACTGCTCAAGCGCCTGCTCAAGGTCGGCAATCATATCGGCCGTATCCTCGAGACCGCACGACAGGCGCACCATGTCGGCGGAGATACCACAGGCGATAAGCTCCTCATCGTTCATCTGGCGGTGCGTGGCGTTAGCGGGATGCAGGCAGCAAGTGCGGGCGTCGGCCACATGCGTGGCGATCTGAGCGAGCTTGAGGCTCTTCATAAAGGTCTCGGCCGCCGCGCGACCACCGTTAAAGCCAAAGCTCACAACGCCGCAGGTGCCGTTGGGCATGTACTTCTGAGCCAGGTCATAGTACTTGTCGCCCTCCAGACCCGGATAGCTCACGAAGCGCACCTTGGGATGGCTCTGCAGGAACTTGGCAACAGCCAGGCCGTTCTCGCAATGACGCGGCATGCGCACATGCAGGCTCTCGAGCGAGCTGTTCAGGAAAAACGCCGCTTGCGGGTTCTGCATGGGGCCGAGGTCGCGCATGAGCTGAGCGGTTGCCTTGGTAATGAAGGCGCCCTCGCGACCGAACTTCTCGGCATAGGTCACGCCGTGGTAGCTCTCATCGGGCGTGGTGAGACCCGGGAACTTGTCCGCATGGGCCATCCAGTCAAACTGGCCGTGGTCGACGATCACGCCGCCCAGGTAGGCCGCATGGCCATCCATGTACTTGGTGGTGGAGTGCGTAACGATATCGGCTCCCCACTCAAAGGGACGGCACATCACGGGCGTCGGGAAGGTGTTGTCGACCATCAGCGGCACGCCGTGGTCATGCGCGGCCTTGGCAAAGCGCTCAATATCGAGCACGGCAAGGGCGGGGTTGGCGATCGTCTCGCCAAAGACGAGCTTGGTATTGGGCTTAAAGGCTGCCTCGAGCTCCTCATCGGTGCAATCGGGGGCAACGAACGTGCAGGTAACGCCCATACGACCCATGGTATGGGCAAGCAGGTTGTAGGTACCGCCGTAGATGGCCGAGCTTGCGACCACATGATCGCCGGCGCCGGCCACGTTAAAGATCGCGAGGAAGTTCGCAGCCATGCCCGAGCTCGTGAGCATCGCAGCGGTGCCGCCCTCCATCTCGCAGATCTTGGCGGCAACCAGATCGCACGTAGGGTTCTGCAGACGGCTGTAGAAATAGCCAGACTCCTCCAGGTCAAACAGCTTGCCCATGTGCTCGGACGTGTCGTACTTCCACGTGGTGGACTGGTAGATGGGCACCTGGCGCGGCTCCGCATCTCCCGGGTGATAGCCGCCCTGAACACATGTAGTACCGATGGTCTGCTCGCTCATATCTAGCTCCCTTGCCTGGGTTACATTTTTATCCGGTTCACGATACCGCTACCCCGCACCCCTCTCAACCCATCCCCAAGGTAGGTTATGAGACAAATCAACCGGGGGCATTTATCGCAAATCTTGGCATTTATTCGATAGATAAAAATGAGGCATACATGAGGCTTTCGATGAACAAATGCATCGGCAAGGGTACCATAGGCGAGTACACCGTTACCGAGGAGACAACGATGAAGCAAATCGATACTGCCCAGCTCGACATCACCGCCTGTCAGGCTCAGGCTGCCGAATACCACGCCCGTGGCTTTAACTGCGCACAGGCCGTCGCCTGCACGCTCGCACCCGCCGTCGGGCTCGACCCCCAGACCGCCTTTATCCTCACCGAGGGCTTTGGCGCCGGCATGGGCGGCATGACCGAGACCTGCGGCGCTATCTCGGGCGCCGTGGCCATCATGGGCTTTGTAATGAGCGACGGCATGGATAACCCCAAGACCAAGGGCCAGACTTACAAGCTGTCGCGCGAAATCGCCAAGCGTTTTAAAACGAAAAACACGACGACCGTCTGCGGCACGCTCAAGGGCATCGGATCGGACAATGGTCCGCTCCGCAGCTGCCCCGGCTGCATCGACGACGCCATCGAGATCGCCTGCGATGTGCTAAAGCAGCTCGCCGAGTAAACGGCGGCAACAGAAAACGACGGCTGGCGTGCTTGGGATTCATCCAAAAGCACGCCGGCCGTCGCCGTTAGAACTCGGCAAATTTGGGAGCGCCGACCTCAATCTCCTCGCGCCCCGCCATAAGCTCGCGCATCTTAGCGCAAAAAGGCTCCTGCTCCCCCGCCTTAAACACCAAATGAATCGTCACGGCATCCGCGTAATCGGTATCCGAAACCTTGGCACCCGAATCCTGCGCCAAACGAAGCACCTGCTCATACTGCGGATAGGCCACGTGCACGTCAACAGGCACGACGCTCGTCATCTCAACGACCTGCCCTGCCTCCTGAGCAGCTGCCACCGCCGCCTGCGTCGCCGCGGTATAGGCGCGCACCAAGCCACCGGGCCCCAACAGCGTGCCGCCAAAATAGCGCGTCACCACGCAGCAAACATTTTTGAGCCCAGCGCCGCGCAACACCTCGAGCGTCGGCATGCCGCTCGTGCGGCTCGGCTCACCGTCATCACTCTGACGCTCGCGTCCATCGACCAAAATCCACGCGGGAACATTGTGTCGAGCGTCGTAATGACGCTTGCGAACCATCTCGATGAAGGCATTCGCCTCATCCTCGGATTCAATATGGACCAGCTGGGCAATAAACCGGCTCTTGCGATCCACAAACTCGCCAGAAGCCTCAATATTCGATCGCAGAGTAAAATAGCTGTCCAACAAAGCCCCTCAACAAAACTAAGCGCGGCAACAAACAGCCTCAATAATACGGCAAAGACAGCAACGTTGTCCTCGCCAACAAGAGCGAAAACGCCAATGATGCCGTCACCAACAGCGAGAACCCGTCAGCGCGAGCAAGGTGCCTTGAAAGACGAGATTGCAACAGAAATGAAGCTGCCGATGACCAGGCAAAAACAGCGAGATGCCAAGAACGGAACCGCCGATGATTCCGTCAACGAAAGCGAGAACCCGTCAGCGCGAGCAAGGTGCCTTGAAAGACGAGGGCATTGACCTTATGGTCATGCCCGAAGGCTTGAAAGGCAGATTGTCGCGCTGACGGGTTCGCAGCGTCAACAAAGTGCCGAGTGGGCCTATAAGCCGGGTTCTGTCGTGAACGGTCATTTATCTTGTCTGCACGTTACCGTGCAGCTCCACGCACGCTACCCGAACGCGGACCGGGCCGGCCCATAGCGTTCCTATTCGCGCTTGCTCCGGATGGGGCTTGCCAAGCCGCCGTGTTGCCACGACGCTGGTGGTCTCTTACACCACCGTTTCAGCTTTTCCCTTTACGCCTTGCGGCGCAGGTGGGAGTCTTCTTTTCTGCGGCGCTTTCCGTCGGATCACTCCGCCCGGCCGTTAGCCGGCATCCCGCCCTCTGGAGCCCGGACTTTCCTCACGCGTGCCGCAAGCAGCACATCGCGCGACCGTCTGGCCCACTCAGCAGTGCAAGAGTGTAACACACCGTTGCCGCAGGCAAAGGCACAACACAAGCGTTCGACAC
Source organism: Collinsella sp. LCP21S3_C7 (assembly GCF_052118485.1). Lineage (NCBI taxonomy): Bacteria > Bacillati > Actinomycetota > Coriobacteriia > Coriobacteriales > Coriobacteriaceae > Collinsella > Collinsella sp. LCP21S3_C7. The sequence continues at coordinate 60,118 of NZ_JBQKHC010000001.1, forward strand.
GATATACCAAGAACCATGCCATGCAGTACAATAGGGTTGTCGATGGGCAACGTCGCCAGTCGAGACGCGACCGCGCTCCGCACCCCTCCGTCTACTCGGTGCGTTCCCGCCTCCTCCCCGAGGCGGGATGTCGGCATTTTCATGCACCGACAACCCAATAGCCTGTGAACAGCCAGGACAGCATTGCGCACGAGTAGCATTGCGCACCTCACCGGCAAACGCAAAAAGGGACCCGTCCATTGCGGACGGATCCCTTAAAGCAAGTGATCGTCAAACCGATTTACTCGGCGTCGGTCTCCTCGTCCTTCTTCTCGGAAGGCAGCGGGGTAACCTCGATCTCGACGCCCAGAGTCTCAGCGGCGGACTTCATAGACAGGGAGATACGACGACGGTCGAGGTCGATCTCCATGACCTTGACCTGAACCTTGTCGCCCACGTGGGTGACCTGAGAAGGCTGGTCGACGTGCTTGTTGGCCATCTCGGAGATGTGCACCAGGCCCTCGATGCCCTCGCCCAGATCGACGAAAGCGCCAAACGGGACAAGCTTGGTCACAGTGCCCTCGACGATAGCGCCGACGGGGTACTTCTTGACCAGTGCGCGCCACGGATCCTCGGTGGTCTGCTTGAGACCCAGGGAGATGCGCTCGCGGTTGAGATCGACGTCGAGAACCTCGACCTCGACCTCCTGGCCGACCTTGACAACCTCGGAAGGATGGTTGACGTGGTTCCAGGAGAGCTCGGAGATGTGGATGAGACCGTCGATACCGCCGAGGTCGACGAAGGCGCCGAAGTCGACGATGGAGGAAACGGTGCCCTGGAGACGCATGCCAGACTTGAGCTTGGACAGGATCTCGGAACGCTCGGCCTTACGGGACTCCTCAAGCACGACGCGACGGGAGAGAACGACGTTGTTGCGGTTGCGGTCCATCTCGATGACGCGGGCCTCGATGCGGGTGCCCATGTAGGAGGTGAGGTCCTTGACGCGACGGAGGTCGACGAGGGAAGCGGGCAGGAAGCCACGCAGGCCGATGTCGAGGATCAGGCCGCCCTTGACAACCTCGATAACCTCGCCCTCGACGTTCTCGCCGGAGTTGAACTTCTCCTCGATGCGGTTCCAAGCACGCTCGTACTCGGCACGCTTCTTGGAAAGGACCAGACGACCGTCCTTGTCCTCCTTCTGGAGAACCAGGGCCTCGATGGAATCACCGAGTGCAACGATGTCTGCAGGGTTAGCGTCCTTGCGGATGGACAGCTCGCGGACCGGGATAACGCCCTCGGACTTGAATCCGATGTCAACGAGCACCTCGTCATGCTCGATCTTAACGACAGTACCGTTAACGAGATCGCCCTCATCAAAGTCGGTAATCGTACCGTCGATGAGGTTGTTCATCTCCTCCTCGTTGACATCGTCAAGAGAGAAAATGGACGAGTTCTGAATCTCACTCAAAGGTGGACCCCTTTCGAACTACGGGGCCCCGATTGCTAGGACCTACAGAAGGGTGCGACAAGCACACAACGTTTAGGAACACTCGGGAGCCGACAGATACTAATGTGACGCTTATGCAATCACGTTCGTATAGGTTACGTGGAAATCACTTCGATTTCAAGCGTGAACTGCGATTTTTTACTCGTATGGAGACTTTTTCGCAATCTTGTGAACGACCGTCTCCATAAGTTGACGATAAGCAGTTGAGTATACGGCTTTGGGGTAAAGTATCCGGAGCCAACGTTCTAAACGATTTTTCGAGAAAGGTGCCCGCGTGCTCAAAGCAGTCGTTTTCGATATGGACGAGACGCTTCTCAGCATCAATCTCAACGCGTTTATCCTTCGCTATTTTAAGGATGTCTCGTCAATGCTCGCGGATATCGGACGATGCAGCCGCGGTGGTACGATGGCACGCCTCGGCACCATCCTGGTCGACCTCAACGCCAATCGCCGAAGCGGCACGGACAATCGCACCAATCTTGAGTTTTACCGCACCGAGGTCGAGCGCAGGTGCGGCATCTGCCTCTCGGACCCACTCATCTACGAGGCGTTTACCTACTATGAACGCGAAGTTCTCCCGTACAAGAATGACGATGCCATCAATGCCCACGCCATGCCGGGTGCACACGCCGCACTCCAGGCTGTACGGGACGCAGGACTGCGTTGCGCACTCTTTACCAACCCCAGCTTTCCCCAGGGGGCCATCGAATGCCGCATGGGTTGGGGTGACCTGGCCGACGCCCCCTTTGAGCTCGTGACGCACATGGGAAACGCCACCCGTTGCAAGCCCGATGCCACCTATTACCTGGAGCAGCTGCAGGCCATGGGGCTCGAACCGCACGAGGTCCTTATGGTGGGCAACGACCCCAAGCGCGACTTCCCCAGCCCCGCCTGCGGTATTCAAACTGCCTATGTTGGCCAGGGAAAACCCAGTCGAGCCACCTGGCGCGGAACCATGGAAGACTTCGCCCGCGACTTTAACGCCGTAATCGATGCCTTCTACGAGCACCAAGTAGCCAACGAACTAAGCTAGTCCCCAAATCAGGAATGGGGCGCACGTTTGCCCCACGCTTCGTTACGTGGGCAACGGCTTGAGGGCAAGATGCGATGCCCCAGTGTCCTAGGCCGTGATCATTTTGACGCGTTCGCCGATCTTGGAGTCGCGCCTGTCGGAAATAACAGTAAAGCCCTCCAGGTCGCACACCTTTACATTTGAAAACACGTGGAACTTGGAGCTATCGGCGAGTACGCAACTCGCTTGGGAATTCTGCATCACGATACGTTTTTTGATAGCCTCGGGATAACCTGGCGTCATGATGCCGCGGTCCTCGTCCACCGCATTGACACCTATAAACGCCCGGTCAAAGTACAGCTCGCGCAGCGCGCTCTCAACCATAGGACCGGTGAGCGAGCAGGTAACGGGGTTGAAGTCGCCGCCAATTACCACCACCTTAGCAGCAAGCTCGCCCGTAAACCGACATGCATAGCCGTTGGTGGTGTAGATAGTCACCGGCTTGTCGACGAGCAGGCTCAGGAGCGCCGTCGCGGTGGTACCGGAGTCGACAGCGAGATGAGACCGTCACGCCCGAAGACCCCGCTTTCGCCGCCGAGGAGCGCGCGGCGCACGCGGCCCATGAGGAGCGGCTCGAGCATATCGAGGGGCTCCTTCCCAAGAAGGGAAACGACCCTGCGGGACGACACGGCGAAAACCATCGTTGATTCCGGCAAGAGACGCCGTTTCTCTGGTAGCTTCATCTTCAACCAAGACCGACAATGCCGGCCAGGCACTCAACCCAAAAGGAGACAGCATGCCCAACGAGCTCAGCTATGAGGTCAGCCTCGAGCGCAGCAACCAGATCCGCGCCGACCTGCCGCAGCACTCCGAGAAGTACACCATGCTCACCGGCGACCGCCCCACCGGCCGCCTGCACCTCGGCCACTACTTCGGCACGCTCAAGAGCCGTGTCGAGCTGCAGGACATGGGCGTCCACACCAACGTGCTCATCGCCGACTACCAGGTCATCACCGACCGCGACAGCACCGACAACATCTAGGACAACGTCTACAACATGGTCATCGACTACCTGGCCTGCGGCCTGGACCCCGACAAGACGATGATCTACACGCACTCCGCCGTGCCCGCGGCAAACCAGCTCATGCTGCCGTTCTTGTCGCTCGTCTCCGAGGCCCTGCTGCAGCGCAACCCCATCGTCAAGGCCGAGATGGAGGCCAGCGGCCATGAGCTCACCGGCCTTTTGCTCACCTACCCCGTGCACCAGGCGTGCGACATCTTGTTCTGCAAGGGCAACGTGGTGCCGGTCGGGCGCGACCAGCTGCCGCACATCGAGCTCACCCGCACCATCGCACGCAAGTTCAACAACCGCTACGGCAAGGTGTTCTCCGAGGTCGACGCGCTGCTGTCCGACACGCCGCTGCTGCCCGGCCTTGACGGGCGCAAGATGAGCAAGTCCTACGGCAACGCCATCAACATCTCCATGACCGCCGAGGAGACGGCCAAGCGCATCAAGAAGAGCCAGACCGACGGCGAGCGCATGATCACGTTCGACCCCGAAGCCCGTCCCGGTGTGTCCGGCCTGCTCTCCACCGCCGCGATCTGCACCGGCCGCTCCGAGGTCGAGATCGCCGAGGAGATCGGCATGGGCGGCGCAGGCGCGCTCAAGAAGTACGTCACCGACGACGTGCGCCCCCATCCGCGCGCGCCGCGAGGAGCTCGTGCAGGATATGGACTACGTCAAGGACGTCCTGCACGAGGGCAACCGCCGCGCTAACGAGGTCGCCGAGGCCACGCTCGCCGAGGTGCGCGAGGCCATGGGCATGGTGTACTAAGCCATCCGGCTCGCGGAAACGCGCCGCGACACGCGAATGGGCCATCTTCACGTGTCCACGCCTTCGACATAGCCAAGGTCTTACGAGGTGGGCGATAATAAGCCCGCCTCGTTTTTTACGTTGTATGGGGGATTGCATGTACCGACTTGTTGCCAGCGATATGGATGAGACGTTTCTCGATGCCGACCACGCCATCCCGGCGTCCAATCTCCGAGCACTCAAACGCATGAGGGAGCTCGGTGTGCTGTTCGTCCCTTCGAGCGGGCGATGGTATTCCTCTATCATGGACAACTTCTCGGGGGAGGCCCGCGAGCTGATCGAAGACGGCTATGTGCTCTCCTATAACGGCGGCTTCATCAACCGCGTGGGAGACCCCACCCCGCTCACCACCTGCGGCCTTTCCAACGAATGCGCGAACGCGATCTATGCAAAGGGGCTCGAACTCGGACTCTGCATGCACGTCAACGTCGCCGACGGCCACGTGTTCGTGAATGACGCACCCACACGGGAGCGCGACTATCTGGAATCGATCACCGGGGTCACTCATTTTCGCGGATCTGACCATCCCGACCTCTCATTCCTTGAAGGCCGTGGCATCGTGAAGATCCTGTACGTCGACTGGGACTTCGATGAGCTGCAGGAATTGGGCCGCAAGCTCGCGCCGATGGCCGAGCGACTCGGCGTTGACATCACCTTCTCCTCCAAGCGCTACCTCGAACTCATGCCCGCAGGCGTTGACAAAGGGACGGGGCTCACGCGCCTTGCCGATATGCTGGGAATTCCGATGTCCGAGGTCATCGCCGTTGGTGATTCCGCAAACGACCTCTCCATGATCAAGGCGGCGGGACTGGGCGTCGGCGTGGCGAATGTCACCGACGACGTGCGGCCGTATTGCGATGTCGTCCTTGAAACGGCTGGGACTGAGGGTGCGTTCTCCGAACTCATCGAGCGATTCCTTGAACCCCAACGACCACATGTCACTGTGTCTTTCTATTTGTAACCCTTGATTAACTTATGGAGAGGCTGTGTGCTCGTCGGTCTACGACTTGGGTCTCAGAGAATTAGCTACAGTTAACTTAATGAAGGCACAGGCGAATTAAAGACCTTCGACACGAACGTTGCGCCTTCCCTCCCCTCGCGCAACACCTCTTTGGAAAGGCGCCCCGCGCATGTGGGGCGCCTTTCTTGACTACAATGGCGATATCGATTGAAAGTGAGGGCGGCATGGCAGACCGGGACACCGACGGATTCTTCAACCGCGTATACGACATGGTACGCCAGGTGCCCTGCGGCATGGTTGCCACATATGGTCAGATCGCCAAGCTCGTTGGTGAGCCCCGTCGAGCCCGATACGTGGGATACGCCCTGCACGTCAATCCGGAACCCGGCACCATCCCCTGTCATCGCATCGTATTCGCCGACGGACGCCTCGCGGAGGGGTTCGCCTTCGGTGGGCCCGAGGCGCAGCGCACACTGCTCGAGGACGAAGGCGTTGCCTTCCTCGCCAACGGACATGTCGACCTGCAGGCCTCTCGCTGGCCAGCGGGCCTGGTATGACAAGGGGCGCCGACAGCGCCCCTTCCCGTTTTGGATCCTTGGCAGGCAACCCAATCAAACGGTCGCCTCGAGTGCGTCCCCCGCGCGGTCGAGTGTGCTTCTGACCTTGGCACCCTGTTTGAACCACGTGCGCAGGTCCTCGAGCGTGCTGCCCGCTTGCATACACCTTGATTTTGCGACCACCCCTCGTGGTCACCGTGCAGCGGTCGCCGCTCTCGCTGTTCTCGTGCGCCGTGATCTTCTTGAGGTAATCGCGGCGAAACGCCACGACGCGGGCGTTGCTGATCTCGATGAACCAATCGTCATCGACAAGCGAAGTACCCGTGGCACCTCGGCTTGCCATCTCCTCGGAGAAGGAGAAACCGAGCGCGCGCTCCTGCCTGCCGATCTCGAGGATGCCGCGGGCCGGCATGCCGAGCATGAGCAGGGGCAGGAACCCCCCTATGAACAGGAACAGGAACGGGATGAGCACGAGCAGGCGCGCACCCTCGTCGGTGAAGACCGCCATGAAGGCGAGGACGAGCGAGAAGACGAGGGCCATGCCGTTGAAAACAATCGTCAACGGCTTGATGGCAGACCAACACAGGCCCGCCTTGGTCATGGGACCGTCGACGGCGTCCGAGACTTCGATGCCCTCTTCCTCCAGACGGGCGAGGAGGTTGAGCGAGCACACCCCCTCGAGGCTTATCGAGCAGAACTTCCGGTCGCCCTCGAACAGGTCGATCCTCATCATCTGCGCGTGAAGCGTTGCACGGGTGATGTTGCCAAACGTCGTCTCCTTGCGGATGCCGAAGGCGTTACGCGAGAGAATGCGCCCACCGTCCACGTCGATACGCGGGATGCTCAGCAAGGCCCAGATAGCCATACCCGCGAGCGCCATGGCATGACCGAACCACACAAGTTCGTGGTCCCACTCGCCCAGCGAGACGCCCTGCCAGACGTAGACACCCAGCATGAGCAGTTCGAACGCGACGGCGCAGCAGGCGATGATCGTGCGGATGGCTGCGGGCATGCGCACCGTGAAGCAATCGAGGCTGTCCGTTGCCTCGCTGCGCTCGCTCGCGCCGCGGCGGGCGACCCATGCAGTGAGCGGGCCGACGATGAACACGGTCATACCGACGCGCAGAATGGATTCGAGCAGATTACTCATAGGGGCCACCGCCTCGAGCTCTGGAGATTAACTGCAGGAAACGCTGCCAGAACGATGGGATGCGCACAACGTAAGGAGCCGCGTATCGGCAAGCGGCGGCATCGCAATCGCCCGGCGAACAGATGATGATCGGCGCCGGGCCAGACGAATTAAACAAAAGGGTGGTCGACGGCGCCCTCGCAGGCGCACCGTCGACCACCCTTCACGTCGCAGCGACCCTACGAGCCGTCCGAAACGAAACGCACTCCGCCAGAGCGCTACCCAATCTTGCGGATGCTCGGGATCGCCCAGGTGATGCCTGCTAGGATCACCATTGCAGCACCGATGAGCACGAAGCACGCGCTTACGCCGATGGCGTCCGCGAACAAGGTCGATGCGACGAGCCCCACGGGCATAGCCCAGCTGCAGACCGCTCCGTACAGACCGAAGACGCGGCCCATGCACTCGGGATCGACGCGCTCCTGCATGAGCGCCATCTGCGGCGCGCTGTACAGCGGACTCGAGACCCCCATCGCGAACGTAAGCCCCAGAAACACAACGAGCGCGGAAGGGGGCACGAGGCCGCCCGCGAGCGCGGCGGCTCCGATGAGGCCGATGGCCAGCGTGCACGAAAGAGCGCGGTTCTTAAGGCCACCCGTCGCCCCGATCCAGCCGCTCGCCGCGATCATGCCGACCGAGAACGCGATCTCCGCGATAGCCGACTGCGTAGTGGTGCCCCCAAAATGGTCGAACACCATGAGCGGGAACAGCGCGGATATGGGCGAGAACAGGACCGAGAAGGCGAAGCCGATCCAGAGCATGGCGAACAGACCGTGATGGCGTTTGAGCTCGCGGTACCCGTTGGCCGTCTCCAATAGGAAGGCCCGCACCGCGCGGTGCGACGCCTCGGCGTTCTCCTCGGGCGTATGGCGCTCGGGCGCCGGCGTCTTGATGCCGGAGGTCGCCACCGCGATGCTCGCGAGCACCGCCCCGGCGACATCGAGCGCGATCATGAAAGTCAGACCAAACGCCGGGTAGACCGCCGCGGCGATGGCGTTGCCGATGATATAGCTACCCGACTGCATGAACTGCAGCATGCCCGCCAGCTTGCCGAGCACCTCGGGCGGGGCGATGAGCGGTGTGAGCGCGTTGAAGGCGGGCGTATGGAGCGTGCTGCCCAGCGCACGGACGAACAGCACCGCCGCCACAACGGCGACAGAAAGGTCGCCCCGAAGCGAGCCGAAGACAAGCGTGAGGCTCACGGCCGCGATGAAGAGATCGGCGCCGATCATGAGACGCTTGATGGACGTGCGGTCCACGATGGTGCCCGCGAAGGCGCCGAGGAGCGCCATGGGCAAGAAGGCCGCCAGGCTCACGAACGACAGGGCGCTCGCGGAGCCGGTGGTGAGGGTGACGTGCCAGATGAGACCCATCTGCAGAATGGAGCTCGTGAGCACGGAGAAGAACTCGCCGATCCAGACGATGGCGAGCGAGCGCTTCCAAGAAGCGCAGGGGTTCGGTTGTGTCATGGAATAATCCTTTGATGCGATCGGTGGTATGCAGCGAAGTACCGGTCGCTCACGCGACCGTGGCTAGAGCCAAATGGAAGCAAGCATGGTGCAGCTCCCCTTTCCAAATCTAGAGGTAAACCTTCAGCCGTGAGTGGAGCTATTATAGGGACTTGCGAGCCAAGATGCAACAGGAAGACCTCTACGGAGCGTAGATGCCGGGCGCCCCGAACCACTTATGCCATGAGAGACGGCATCCGATTCTCCTTGACTTGGTCTCAATGTGATATCACAATGCAATCAGCAGTCGCACGGACTGCTCGGGGACTCGCCTCCTCCCCATCGCAATCTGGAGCGCGGCGCCGGGGACGTCACGCAAACGCCGGCGCAGTCGTGAAAGGAACTCACAATGAGCGTGGAAAAGCAACTCAAGGCCAAGTCGGGCTACGGCATGCTCGTCGCCGTGGCGGTGGCGCTCATCGCCATCATCGGCCTCTTTATCTGGAGCACCATCGGGCTCGCGAGCACGCCCGACGGCGTCGACGCGCCCGCAGTCTACGGATGGGGGCTCGGCCTCAGCATCCTCGCGTTTTGCCTGTGGTTCATCCCACTCAACGGATTCTTCTCGCTGCAGCCCGGCCAGGCGCGCGTGTGCATCCTGTTCGGCAAGTACGTGGGCACCGTCCGCGACGAGGGCTTCTTCTGGGCCAACCCGTTCTTTAGCAAGAGCATGGGCGGATCGGCCGGGATCGGCGAGATGATCGAGCTCGAGATGAGCGATTCCAAGGCCGCCAAGGCCGCGGCGCAGAAGGCCGCCAAGGGCAACCCCACCACCATCTCCACCCGCGTGCGCACCCTGAATGGCGAGCGCCTGAAGGTCAACGACAAAATGGGCAACCCCATCGAGATCGCAACCGTCGTGGTGTGGCACGTCGCCGATACCGCCAAGGCGCTCTTCGACGTCGACGACTACCAGAGCTATGTCGCCATGCAGGCCGAGACGGCGCTGCGCCACGTGGCGAGCGTGTACGCCTACGACCACCTGGAGGACGAGTCCGATGCCGCCGGCGCCATCACGCTGCGCGCCAATGTGGAAGAGGTCTCCGAAGCCCTGCGCCGCGAGCTCGCGATGCGCCTGGCGCCCGCCGGCGTCGAGGTCGACGATGCACGTCTCACGCACCTCGCCTACTCCCCCGAGATCGCCCAGGCGATGCTGCGCCGCCAGCAGGCCGAGGCCGTCATCGCCGCACGCAAGAAGATCGTCGAGGGCGCGGTCTCCATGGTCGACATGGCCGTGAAGGAGATGGCTGCCGGCGGCACCATCGAGCTCGACGACGAGCGCAAGGCGCAGATGGCCAGCAACCTCATGGTGGTGCTCTGCGGTGAATCCGAGGCGCACCCGGTGCTCAACGCAGGCTCGCTGTACTAACCCCAACACCAATGAGTAATTTGGGGACGGGTGCAAAATTGCACATTCGACAAGAAGGCACGTCATGGCACGCAAGCAGTATCCACTTCGTATAGACCCCGCTATCTGGGAGGCCGTCCAACGCTGGGCGGACGATGAGATGCGCAGCGCCAACGGTCAGGTGGAATGGATCTTGCGAGACGCCCTCAAACGCGCGGGAAGGCTGCCAAAGAAAGAGCCCTCGTTCAAGGGCACGCCCAAAGGCGAAGAGGGCTAAGCCGGGAAGACAGGGCTCGGCCGCTGCCGACGTCGGGGCAAAGCCGCGCTCTGCCTCGCCAGCGCCGAGGCAGAGCTGAGCCCCGCCGCTCCAAAGTCGAGCCGAGCGGCGGGGCCAACACCAACCCAAAGCAAGCTCGCCCCCTCTATACGCACCAACCGGTCCCCGGAGGCATCCGCCTTTGGGGACCGTTCTTTTCCCAGCTAGATGTCGTATATAAAGCCTTTTGACAGCTCGATTTTGCCCCGTGGGGGTCAAATATAAAGACCTTTGATGGTACGATGCTCGCGTCAATGACATGGTGGCTCTCGACAGGGGTCACCCCGACCCTCTAGGGAGCAAACGCATGGAGCTGGGCTCGCACATCAAGGAGCATCGCACGGAGCTCGGACTGTCCCAAGACGATCTGGCGGAGCGCATCTACGTGTCGCGCCAGACCATCAGCAACTGGGAATGCGGCCGTACGTATCCGGATGTCCAGAGCCTGCTGCTGCTTTCCAACGTGTTCGGGGTGACCGTGGACTCCCTCATCAAAGGAGATGTGGAAACCATGGCACAGGTAATGAACAAAGCGGTCAAGAAGTACAACGCCCTCTCCACAATCACGGTCGTGAGCGCGGTCGTGTTTTTGGTGCTGAGCGCGTGGGCGGCGTTCCAGTTCGAATGGGGCTGGGGCATGCACATCGCGCCCACCGCGGCGTTTGCCGCCGTGGCGCTCGTCGTGATGCTCGTGGCGTTCGTGTATATGGAACGCATGAAGAAGCAGCACGACCTCGTCACGTACCGCGAGGTGTTGGCGTTTAGCCGCGGCGAGCAGGTCGATCGCGACACGCTCGAGGGGCGCCGTGAGCGCGAGATGAACCCTTGGGTCAAGGGCACGCGCAACGCGGTGCAGATCATCATCGGCGCCATCGCCGGCGGACTGGTGGGCGTCGGCATCGGCATGCTCGCCAAGATGCTGAGTTAAAAGCGCGGGTACGCACCCGTTCCCCGAAATGGTATCCCCCTTAGCCCCCATTCTGAAGATGTATGCCAGAATGGGGGCGATTCCCGTTAGGAGGTGCCCCATGAACGTCACCGTACGCGCGTCCCTCATCGCATTGATCGCAATCGTTGGCGCCTGCTGGGCAATCCCCGTCCTCCTGGTGAGGGTCGTCCCATCCGATGCCGGCATGATCGCCATGATGACGCTGATCTACCTCGTGCTCCCCGTAACTGCGATCGCCCTCGGCCTGCTCGCCGCGAACTCCGCGAGGACGCTCTTCTGGGTACCCGCGGCGCTCGGAATCGGACCCGCGGTCCTGTTTCCCCTCAAGGTCGAGGGCAGCCAGGACCTTGCGTTCCATGGGGTTGCCTATACCGCAATCGGCTACGCCTCCATGGGCCTGTACACTTGGATGACTGCTCGACAACATCGCTAAGCCATCGCAGCAACAATCATGCAGGTAAACCCCGTGCAAAACAGTTTTTGCAGCGCCCGGCAAGCCATGCCGCATATGATGTACAACAGATTCGATAGCGCACCCTACGTGTTCGCGGGATGCTCCTTCACGACCGGGAGGTGACGATGGACATCAGCAACCAGATCAAGACGCGGCGCGAGGCGATGGGGCTCTCCCAAGAACAGCTCGCCGAGAAACTCTACGTGTCGCGTCAGACGATCTCGAACTGGGAGCGGGACAAGACGTATCCGGACGTCCAGAGTCTGCTCATGCTGAGCATCCTATTCGGCACCTCCATAGACACGCTCGTGAAGGGAGACGTGACCGTTATGGAAGAGGCAGTCGAAAGAGATCGCAAGCGCATGGGAACGCGGATGCTATGGCTGGCCGTGCTGATGCTCGCGTTGCTGGCGGTGGCGTTCGCACTGATACTGTCGCCGGCGTTTAACTGGATGGAGGGCACCTGGGGCGCCGGCGTCGCCGCGGCTGCGGCGTTCCTGCCGGCGATAGCGGCGCTTGTTGTCGCGACCGTCCTCGAGCGCATCAAGCGCGAGAACGACCTGGTGACATACCGCGAGATCCTCGCTGTCCGCAATGCAGACAGGTGCTTTACAGCCACAAGCGCGATAGTTTCAACAACAAGATGCAGTGCCCCAGAGCCCCTAGCAGTCGACGATGGTCTTGCCGATCATGATGTTGAGGATCTCGACGTCGGTATCTTTCATGCCCACGCGGCCTACGTAGCCCATGCTGGCAATCGTCTGCTCGACGGTATCCTGGATCAGGCCCTCGCCGGCACGGAAGCCGCGGCCCTGCATGGCCATATCGTGGCCCAGAATCGCCGCATCAACGGCAGCCGAGATCTTGGCGGCACAGCTCGCCTTGGCGCCATCGCACACGATGCCGCCCACGTTGCCGAGCGTATTCGAGACCGTCGCGCCGATCTGATCACGCGTGCCACCGCACAGCCAGGTAATCGCAGCGCCGGCACCGCACGCGGCGCAAATAGCACCGCAAAACGCCGAAAGTGCACCAATATAGCTTTTGATATGCACGGCAATAAGATCGGACAGCATCACGGCGCGCACCAAGCGCTCGTGGTCGCAGCGCAGGTACTCGGCATATTCCATAACGGGCAATGCACAGGTAATGCCCTGATTGCCCGAGCCGCACACAATGGCGACCGGCAGTGCGCAGCCGTTCATGCGGGCGTCGGACCCGGCGGCTGCACGGGCACGGGCACGGCAGGCGACGTCATCGGCACGAGCGCCCAGCAGCGTACGGCCCACCTCGGCACCCCAAGCGTGCGCCAAGCCCTCTGCGCTAATGGCACCGTTCAGCTCGATCTGACGCTCAACGGCAGCGCGAGCACCCTCAACATCGCCGTCCTCAATAAAGTCGATGATGGTCTCAATCGACATGGGCGTGTCGGCGCTATCTGCCGTGCGCTCGGCCACCACGCGCTCGGCGCAGGCGGCACACTCCCCCACCGACTTGCCGCATACCGGAATACCGTCGAGTGTATGGCACGTGACATTGGTGTGGTGGTCGGTAATCTCAACGACCGCGGTATGCCCCCCGGCTGTGGCAGTCACCTTGATGTAGAGGTTGGGCACGCCCTCGACAAGCGACACATCGCAGTAGCCGGCATCGGCGAGGAGCTCGGCTACGCGAGCACGGTCTTTATCGTCAACACTCTCGAGCACCTCGAGCGCGCTCTTGGCGTCGCCGCCCACGGCACCCAGCACGGCCGCGGCTTCAATACCATGCATACCGCCCGAGTTAGGCACGGTAACGCTCTTTACGTTCTTGATGATGTTGCCCGAGCAGGCAACATCCATATGATCGGGTTCGCCGCCGAGCGTCTGGCTCGCCAGCGCCGCTGCATAGGCAACGGCAATGGGCTCGGTGCAGCCGAGCGCACAGACAAGCTCGCGGTTCAAAACATCGCAAAACGCGGTATCACGAAGGGAATCGGCAGGCATAGGTATCTCCTACTTGTATAACGGGCTGGGCTCTCAAAATAGTTCGCTATTTTATTTGATAACAATGCATCAAAAACCACAACCATGGTTCCGGCGGACGGCGCTCGAGCACAAATTAGCGGCATTATTCATGAGAAGCCGGTCTTATTGCATGCTAAAGCGTTTGAGCAAAAAACGCCCGAGCGTTTACACAAAAGTCGCGCTATCATGCAGTCGAACGCGGTAAAACCTTTAGCAATCTCGCCGCACAGACCAGAGAGGAAGCATCCATGAAGATCGGTATCGGTAACGACCACGCCGCCGTCGAGCTCAAGAACATCATCTCCGAGCACCTGAAGGAGCGCGGCTGCGAGGTCGTGAACTTTGGCACCGACACCTCCGAGAGCTTTGACTACCCCATCGCCGGCTACAAGGTGGGTAAGGCCGTTGCCAACGGCGACGTCGACCTGGGCATCCTCATCTGTGGCACCGGCGTCGGGATTAGCCTGGCTGCCAACAAGGTCGAGGGCGTACGCGCCGTCGTGTGCTCCGAGCCCTTCAGCGCCAAGCTCTCCCGCATGCACAACAACACCAACGTGCTCGCCTTTGGTGCCCGCGTCGTGGGCTCCGAGCTCGCCAAGATGATTGTCGACGAGTGGCTCGACGCCGAGTTTGAGGGCGGCCGCCACGAGCGTCGCGTCAATCTCATCAACGAGATCGACCAGACCCGCGGACTCAAGGTCGTCGACGAGGCCTAAAGACTTACAACACCATACGTTAACGACAGCCCCCGTCCGGAACACACATCCGGACGGGGGCTGTTTAGTAGATTTTTGGGATATACCTAGAAATCTACTGGAATAAAAAGGGCGCCGCGGATGGAATTCCGCGGCGCCAAAGCCACACGCTAACAGCTTTGAGGAGTCAAAGCTGGTTTAGCCAAAGAAGCGCTTGATCTCGATCTCGGCGTTCTCCAGGCAGTCGGAGCCGTGGATCACGTTGGCGTTGACATCGACAGCGAAGTCGCCGCGAATGGTGCCGGGGGCAGCGTCAAGCGGGTTGGTAGCGCCCATAAGGGTGCGCATCTTGGAGACAGCGGAGAGACCGGAAACGACCATCTTGACGACCGGACCGCTCGTCATAAAGTCGCAGAGACCGCCAAAGAAGGGCTTGTCGGCCAGATGGGCGTAGTGCTCCTCGACGGTAGCACGCTCGAGCGTGGTCATCTCCATGCGCTCGATGACAAGGCCGCTACGCTCAATGCGAGCGACGATCTCGCCGATCTTGCGATCGCGCACAGCGTCGGGCTTAATCATGATGAAGGTCTTCTCGATAGCCATAAGGTAGCCTTTCAAGTAGGTTCGCGCGTGCCCAAGTCCCATTCCGGCACCCGCCTGGACTGCATCGTAACAGAGTTTTAGCTGCAGTTAAACAAAAAACTGTTTATTGAAACACTACAATTTATTAAAACGTTCCATATGTGTCACTTCTGTTTCGAAGCCCGATTAGAGTACCATCCGACCGCGCATCAACCGCACCGAACCGAGCGGACGGTCGGTTGCCGCCCGTGAACGTACCCCCTTCACAACCTGCCCAAAGGTCCTACAGAAGTTCTCGACAAGCCCCTTCCCCATTACAACAAAATACGGGCGCCCGCAGCAACAGACGCCCGTAAAAGCAAAAACGATTTATCAATAAATGGCCAAAGCCGCTTCAACTAAACCCTTACTTTGCCCCGTGGCCCATCTCGACGACCTTGGTCAGCGATCCAAGCACACCTTCGTCGGCAACGAGTTGTGCCTGGGCACGCTGCAGCTGCACGGCAACGGCGGCAGGGGCGGTACCGCCCTCGGTCGTGCGTGCAGCGACGATCGACGGGATGTCGAGCGCCTCGGTAATGTCGTGCTCAAAGAGCGGGCTTGCCTCTTGGAACACCTCAAACGGCAGGTCCTCAAGATTGCAGCCGCGCTTCTCGCACATCAGGACCAAATGGCCCACCACGGCGTGGGCCTCGCGGAACGGCAGGCCACGCTTGGCCAGGTAATCGGCAACATCGGTGGCGGCAAGGTGCCCCACGCCGCACTCGCGCGCCATGGCATCCTCGTTGACGGTCCAGGTCGAAATCATACCGGCCATAACGGACAGGCACTGCATGAGCGTATGGGCGGTATCGAGCGCGCCCTCCTTGTCCTCCTGCAAGTCCTTGTTATAGGCGAGCGGCAGGCCCTTCATGGTCACGAGCAGCTGCACCAGGTTGCCATAGACTCGGCCGCTCTTGCCGCGGATAAGCTCGGCAAAATCGGGGTTCTTCTTCTGCGGCATGATGGACGAGCCAGTGGAATACGAGTCGGAAAGCGTGATAAAGCCAAATTCGGAGCTCGACCACAGCACGATCTCCTCGGAAAGACGCGACAGGTGCATCGCCATGACGGAGCCGGCGTAATGCAGATCGAGGAGGAAATCACGGTCGGAAACCGCATCGAGCGAGTTGGGAATCACGCCCGCAAAGCCAAGTTCGGCGGCCGTCATCTGACGATCGAGCGGATAGCTCGTACCGGCAAGCGCGGCAGCGCCCAGCGGGCAGTTGTCGGCAGCATCAAAGGCGGCCTTCAGGCGTGTAAAGTCGCGCGCGAACATCCAAGAATACGCCAGCAGATGATGCGACAGCAGCACGGGCTGAGCATGCTGCATGTGCGTGTAACCCGGCAGAATCACCTTGTTGTACTGTTTGGCCGCATCCACCAGCACGTGGCGCAGCTCAAGATTGGCCTCCATGAGCTCCTTGGCCAGCGCCTTGACGCCCAGGCGCGTATCGGTCGCCACCTGGTCGTTGCGCGAACGCCCGGTATGCAGGCGCTTGCCCGCCTCGCCGATGCGACGGGTCAGCTCGCTCTCGATGGACATATGAATGTCCTCGTCGTTGATATCGAAGGTGAAGTCGCCGGCATCGATATCCTGTTCGATTGCGGTCAGACCCTCGGCAATCGCCTGCTCGTCCTTTGCACTGATAATGCCCTGGGCCGCCAGCATCTTGGCATGTGCCTTAGAGCCAGCGATATCCTGCTTATAGAGATGTTTGTCGACCGGCAGCGACGCGCCAAACTCCTGCGTGACCTCGGCCACGCCTGCCTCAAAACGACCGCCCCAAAGAGCCATGGAACCGTCCCCTTTCTCTAAATACCAAAACAAGCGCCCAAAGCAAAGCGCCATGTCGCTAAAGCGATTTATCAACCGCTAGTTTTGCACATTCCCCACCGAGCGCGAGACCATGTGGCTAATTTGCAAAGAAGTGACGCACCAGGCACTTGGCGCCCATCGACTCCCGCCAGCCGTTGCTTGCCGAGCCGTCAATCCATGCCTTCAGGCTCATAGGGACATCCTCGACCTTTGCAGCATCGAACTCGGGCGCGAGGGCAAGTAAAGCATGCGCGATAGCATTGAACATAATGGATACTCCTCAGATATATATAGGCGCAGAGCCGCCAAATTGATAGAAGGAGCCCCGCCGGACAACCCCGGCGGGGCTCGGACTCAGCCGCAGACGCGGCATCATATATGCGGGCGGAATGTAGGGGCCACCGATGTTAAGAAGTGTCAGCAAGCATAACGAAAGGTAGGGACCCCATGCGCCCGTTATGTATCACGCGGATGGGCCGCGCGAATACCAAGGGAGAAAGACTTAAGCCTGAGCGGCAGCAGAGCTGGGACCCTGGACCTTGGCCCACGTCTTGAGCGACAGCGTGTCGATCTCGATAAAGCCGGCGCTGGCCTTCTCGTCAAACGTGGTGTCGCGGTCGTAGGTGGCCAGACCGTAGTCATAGAGGCTGAAGGGGCTCTTGCGGCCGACAACATGGCAGTTGCCCTTAAAGAACTTCAGGCGAACGGTACCGGTCACGAACTTCTGGGTATCGGCCATAAAGGCGTCGAGTGCGTTTTTGAGCGGGCTGTACCACTGGCCGTTGTACACGGCGGTGGCCCAATCCTGCTCGAGCTTAATCTTGGTCTTGAGCAGATCGCCCTCGACACAAATATCCTCGAGCGCCTTGTGGGCGGTGATAAGCGTCAGGGCGCCGGGAACCTCATAGCACTCGCGGCTCTTGAGGCCCACCAGACGATCCTCGACCAGGTCGAGACGACCAAAGCCGTTATCGCCCGAAATCTTGTTGAGGGCGATGACGATCTCGGAGAGCTTCATCTTCTTGCCGTCGACGGCGACGGGCTTGCCGGCCTCAAACTCAATCTCGGTGTAGGTCGGGGTGTCGGGCGTGTCCTCGGGATTCTTGGTCATAACCCAGGCGTCGTCGAGCGGCTCGTTCCAGGGATCCTCCAGGTGGCCGCACTCAATGGCACGACCCCACAGGTTGTCGTCGATGGAATAGGGGTTGTCGTTGGCACCCTCGGGAACCGGCACGTTGTGGGCGTGAGCATAGGCGACCTCGTCGGGACGGCACTTCAGATCCCACTCGCGAACCGGGGCGATAACCTTAAGCTCGGGGTCGAGGGCCTTGACGGCAGCCTCAAAACGAACCTGGTCGTTACCCTTGCCGGTGCAGCCGTGGGCGACGTAGGTCGCGCCAAACTCGTGGGCGACCTCGACAAGCTTCTTGGCGAGCAGCGGGCGAGACAGAGCGGAAAGCAGCGGGTACTTGTTCTCGTACATGGAATTTGCGGCGATGGCCTTGGTCAGGAACTCATCGGAGAACTCATCGCGCAGGTCGAGCACCTGGCAATCAAGAACGCCCAGGTCGAGCGCTTTCTGTTTCTTGGCATCCAGGCCGGTCTCCTCCTGGCCCACGTTGCCGCAGACGCAAACGACATCGAGATTCTTCTCGTCCTGGAGCCACTTGACACATACGGATGTATCAAGACCACCGGAATATGCGAGAACGACTTTTTCCTTGCTCATGGCTGTTTCCTTTCGCCCTTGGTAGCTAGTTAGAACATCGGTCAGTTGCAAGTCATTTCAAGGTCACGTACCGTGCAATATCAGGTTAAATAGCAAAAATCAGCACATACATGCCCTAGAAACATGCAGAAATGTCGTGCTAAAACCCAACGACCTTAAAATGACTCTGTTGAGGCAATTCGCCCCATGCGGACAGAGACGATTGTTATCGTCGTCGGGAAATTGCGCGCTGGCGTCGGAGGGCATTGTCTGCAGTGGTGATGATCTGTACGAACTGCATCTGCCTCTCCTTTCACACATCGCCGGGCGCAATTCTAATATCGCAAACGGTACCTTTTCCTCGGTAAGCGGCTCTTTTGCCGTCTCCGTTTTCGATGGTCGCTATATTACGCTAAAGTGCCTGCTGCACAAGCGACAAATTCAAATTTCTGAAAAGTTTTTTCATTAGTTTGTGAAATGCAGTGCAAATACGCTCCGTTCCTGCGAAAATACGCCTGGTTACGAGTTGTTGGTTATAACGTCTGAAACAATTTCGAAACGAAAGGCTCGCTTTTATGCAAACTTACGAATCGGACGCCAATATCGGAAACATTAAGCTCATCGCCGTCGACATGGACAAGACGCTGCTGACCGACGAGCGCGTGCTGCCGCAAGGCCTTGACGAACGCCTGGACAAGCTCGCCGAAGCCGGCATCGTATTCTGCCCCGCCAGCGGACGTCCCGCCCCCAAGCTCGAGGAGATGTTTGAGGACATCAAGAACCGCCTCGCTTTTTGCCCCGATAACGGCGCGTGCGTGATATATCGCGGCAACTATATCTATAAGAGCAATATCGATGTGGCGCTCTACCACAAGGTCCTGGCACATGCCGTGGAGGACCCGCGTGCCGTTCCCGTCCTGTGCTGCTATGACGATGCTTACGTTTTGGCGCGCGACCACAAGTACCACGACGAGATCAGCATCTACTATTCTGTCATCAACTACATCGACACCTTTGAGGGTCTTGACGTCGAATCCAACAAGATTTCGATCTTCTTCCCCGCCTACGACGCTGAGCCTGCGTTCCGCGAGACCTATAACCCCGCGTTCTCGGATCAGCTCTACGTCACCAATGCGGGCCGCGAGTGGATCGACTTTATGAACCTGGGCGTCGACAAGGGCGCCGGCGTCGCGCACCTGTGCGAGCACTTGGGCATCGATATCGCCGATGCCGCCGCCGTGGGCGACACCTACAACGATATCCCCATGCTCGAGCGCGTCGGGCATAGCTTTATCGTGGACAATGCCGAGGAGCATATGAATGCGCACGCCAAGTGGCGCATTCCGAGCAACAACGACGGGGGCGTACTGACGCTCATCGACGCCATCTTGGCGGCTCGGTAATCTATCTCATCGCCATGCCCGGGGCCGGCCGTTTGATTTTTGCTCGGTCAGGTCCTGGGCTCGCTCGAAGGCCACATTAAGTGGCCTTCGGCTCGTGCGGAATCTACAAAAATCAAACGGCCGGCCCCGGGCATGGCTATGTTGACTTGCTTGCCGCCTAGATGGCGTCTTGGGTGTCTAGATACTTGGCTGATTTTTTGGAATGAAGGGGGCTCCTTGTTGGCAAGGAGCCCCCTTCTGCCTTTAGTTACTTTGGAATTGTGGGCGCTTTCCTATTTCGCGTCGGCCCAGGTTATGCCGGTGCTGGCTTCGGCGATGAGGGGTACGCGGAGGTCTACGACGTGCTCCATGACGTCTTGGACCATGGCGGTGAGGCGCTCGACTTCGTCGACGGGGCACTCAAAGTCCAGTTCGTCGTGCACCTGCAAGATCATGTGGGCGGCAAAGCCCTCTTCTTCCAGGCGGCGGCTTACGCGGGCCATGGCGATCTTGATGATGTCGGCGGCGGTGCCCTGCATGGGGTGATTCATGGCCGTACGCTCACCAAAGCCACGGAGTTGCGGGTTTTTGGCCTTGAGCTCCGGAATATGACGCCGGCGACCGTACATGGTCTCGGCGTAGCCCGTCTGCTTGGCGCGCGCCACCACATTGTCGAGGAACGTGCGCACGCCCGGGTAGGCCTCGTAGTAGCGATCGATCATGCCACGCGCCTCGGCCATCGAGATATGTAGCGACTGCGACAGACCGTACGCCTGCTGACCATACACAATGCCAAAATTCACGGCCTTGGCGCGACTGCGCAGGTCGGGCGTTACCTCGGACACGGAAACGCCAAACACGCGCGCGGCCGTCTCGGCATGGAAGTCCTCGCCCTCGTTAAAGGCGCGCACCAGGTGCTCATCACCCGAGAGATGCGCGAGTAGACGCAGCTCGATCTGCGAGTAGTCCACCGCCAAAAAGACACTGCCCTCGCCTGCCGAAAACGCCGTCTTAACGGTACGGCCCAGCTCAGAGCGCGTCGGGATGTTCTGCAGGTTCGGGTCGCTCGAGGACAGGCGACCCGTTGCCGTGATGGTCTGGTTGTACGTGGTGTGCACGCGACCGTCACCACGGCGCAGCGGACCTAGCGTGTCCAGATAGGTCGACTTGATCTTGGACTTCTCACGCCAGTCCAAAATCAGGCGCACGATTTCGTGGTCACGGGCAAGGTCGCTCAGCACCTTGGCGTTGGTCGAATAGTACCCGCGCTTGGTCTTTTTGAGGCCCTTGGTCGGAAGCCCCATAACGTCAAAGAGCACGTGCGAGAGCTGCATGGGACTGCCGATGTTAAACGTCTCATCACCTGCCAGGTCGCGAATGCAGCGCTCGACCTCGGTGATCTGGGTCGCCAGGCCCTCGGACAGGCTGCGCAGCCGGTCGGGATCTACGAGCATGCCCGCGCGTTCCATCTTGGCAAGCACCGGCACGAGTGGCATCTCAATGCCATCGAACACGTTGGCGGCGTTCTCGCGGGCCATGCGGTCGCGAAGCGGCGCCACGAGTGCCAGCGTCAACGCCGCGGTACGGGCAGCAGGAGCAGGAGCGTCCTCGCCAGCACCATCCGCACCGCGCGCCGCAGGCAGCGCCATCTGCAGATAGGTATCGGCCAGATATGCCTCGTCAAACTCGGAACGGTCGGAATCCAACAGGTACGCGGCAACCACGGTATCAAAGATGCGCACGGAATCGACTGCCAGCGGGTCCATGAGCTCGGGCTCAGAAGAATCGATGGGCGAAAGCTCATGCAGCAACGCCTTCATGTCCGGGCTCGCCACGCGGCCCTCCATAAACAGGCGCGCGAGCACGCCAGCGATAACGCCGTGGGCAGAATTGAAGCCCTCGACAGCGGCAGGCGTGCCGTCATCGGCTTCCTCGAGCGCAAAGAGTCCCTTGGACGTCGCCAGCCACAGCGTACGCGTCAGGCCAAAGAGCGCACCCTCCTCCTTGTCATCGTCCACCACAGCGGCGACCCACTCGCCCGCATCAATCGCGCGAGAGATCTCGGCCGCCACAGCAGCAAGTGCCTCAGCATCGCCGGCGGCGGCACGCGAAACCGCGGGTATCTCGAACGCGCTGGCAGCGGGCACGACCCCGCCCTCGCCGCCAATCAGCGCCAGGAAGCGGTTCTGCATGGCCGTAATGCCAAGTGCGCCCAGCGCCGCGGACACCTCATCGGCAGAAAACGATGGGAAGGACGTCGCGTCAAAGTCGAGCTCGACAGGTGCATCGGTGCGGATGGTCGCAACCTTGCGGCTCAGCAGCGCATCGTCGATGTGTGCACGCAGGTTCTCGCCCATCTTGCCCTTGACCTCGTCAGCATGCGCAATGACCTCGTCCAAGCTGCCGTACTGCGCGATGAGCGCGCTCGCCTTTTTGGGGCCGATGCCCGGTACGCCGGGAATGTTGTCCGACGTATCGCCCTTCAGGCCGTAAAAATCGGGCACGAGCGCCGGCGTAATGCCGTGATACAGGTCGTCCACGCTCTCGGGCGTCATGATCGCCACGTCGGACAGGCCCTTGCGAGTCGAGACCACGTTGACGTGCTCGGTCACAAGCTGATACATATCACGGTCGCCGGTCACCAGCAGCATGTCGCAGCCGGCCTCCTCACCCAGGCGCGCCATGGTTCCCAGGATATCGTCGCCCTCCCAGCCCTCGGACTGCAGAATTGGCACGTTGATCGCCGTGAGCAGCTCCTTAATCATGGGAAACTGCGCATGCAGATCGGGGTCCATGGGCGGACGCTGCGCCTTATACTGCGGCAGCATCTCCATGCGCACGCGCGGCTTGCCCTTGTCAAACGCCACGACCACACCGTCGGGGCTAAAGGCATCGATCATCTTAAGAAACATGTTCAGAAAGCCAAAGATCGCGTTGGTGGGACGACCGTCCGGCGCGTTCATGGTCGGCGGCACGGCGTGGAAGGCGCGGTGCATGAGCGAGTTGCCGTCGATAACGGCAAAGGTGCGGCGCTTGTCAGACATATTGAATACCTCGCTTTGGACTGGGCACGGCTTGCTCACTCCAGTTTACACGCTCCCCGCCCCGCGGCCACCGCACATCAAGCTCCCCGCCACCGTGAGCCCGCGCGTGATACGATGGCTCACGGTACAACAACCGGCACGATCGATCCGAAAGGAGCCTGCGTCATGGAGCGTCCCTGCGCATGGAAAAAGTACACGCCACAGCAAATCGAGGAGCTCGAGGAGCTTTGCCGCGGCTATAAGCAGTTTTTGAGCGAGAACAAGACCGAGCGCCTGTGCGTCAAGACCGGCATCAAGATGGCCGAGGAGGCGGGATACGTCGACCTGGAGACCGTGATCGCCGAAGGCCGCGAGCTCAAGGCGGGCGACAAGGTGTACGCCGCCAACCACGGCAAGGATCTTATGCTCGTCAACCTGGGCACCGCCCCGCTCGAGCAGGGCTTTAACATCCTGGGCGCCCACGTGGACTCGCCGCGCCTGGACCTCAAGCAAAATCCCGCCTTCGAGGCCGGCGACATGGCCTACCTCGACACGCACTACTACGGTGGCGTCAAGAGCTACCACTGGGTGGCCTCCCCGCTCGCACTCGTGGGCGTCATCTGCAAAAAGGACGGCACCACCGTCGACATCAACATCGGCGACAAGGCCGACGATCCGGTCTTTACCATCTCCGACCTGCTGATCCACCTCTCGAGCGAGCAGATGTCCAAGCCCGCCAAGGACGCCGTCGACGCCGAGATCCTCGACGTGATCGTGGGCGGCCGTCCCGTAAAATTTGACGAGGACGACAAGGACGCTCCCAAGGAGCCCGTCAAGCAGATGTTCCTGGATATCCTCAAGGAGCAGTACGACGTCGAGGAGGAGGACTTCCTCTCCGCCGAAATCGAGGTCGTGCCCGCCGGCCCCGCCCGCGACATGGGCCTCGACCGCTCCATGATTTTGGGCTATGGCCACGACGACCGCGTCTGCGCCTACCCCTCCATGCTCGCCCAGATCAATGTGGCCAACGTGGAGCGCACGAGCATCACGCTCATCGTCGACAAGGAGGAGATTGGCTCCGTGGGAGCCACCGGCATGACAAGCCGCTTCTTCGAGAACACCGTCGCCGAGATCATGACGCTCGCCGGCGAGGGCAGCCCGCTGGCCCTGCGCCGCGCACTCGCCCGCAGCCGCATGCTCTCCTCTGACGTATCCGCCGGCTTCGACCCGGGCTACGCCGGCAAGTTCGAGACCAAGAATGCAGCCTTTATGGGTCGCGGCCTGTGCTTTAACAAGTACACGGGCAGCCGCGGCAAGGGCGGTTCCAACGACGCCGACGCCGAGTATATGGCCCTCATCCGCGACATTATGGACGAGGCCGGCGTGGACTTCCAGACCTGCGAGCTCGGTCGCGTCAACGCGGGCGGCGGCGGCACCATCGCCTACATCATGGCCAAGTACGGCATGAACGTCATCGACTCCGGCGTTGCCGTCCTGTCCATGCACGCCCTGTGGGAGGTCGCCAACAAGGCCGATATCTACGAGGCCTATCGCGGCTACAAGGCCTTCATCGAGCGCGCCTAACCAACCCTTCATCAGTTGCGGTGAGATACGGACTAAACTGGCCCATAAACGGCCAAAACAGACCGTATTACACCGCAACTTCCTTTTTGACAGAGGAGAGTCCATGCTGCAGGTCATCATTTCGCCCGCCAAGCAGATGCGCGCGGCCCAAGATGCTTTTGAAGTCCTGGGCATTCCACCTTTTGTGCGCGAGACGGCTCGCCTCCACCGCGCACTGCTAGATATCGAGCGGAATGAAGGCAGCGGCAGCCTGCAGGCGCTGTGGAACGTGAGTGACAAACTGCTGGGGCCCTGCCTCAACACCCTGCATGAGTTCGAGCCCATCTTGCAAAACGGCGATCTCGACAATCCCGCACTCGCCCGTCACCTCTCACCTGCCGTCATGTCCTATCACGGCATTCAATACCAAAGCATGGCGCCCGAGGTGATGGATTCCGCACAGCTCGCATGGCTGCAAGACCATCTGTGGATCCTCTCGGGCCTTTACGGATGCGTACGCCCCTTTCATGCCGTTGAACCGTATCGGCTGGAGATGGGCGCGAAGCTTGCCGTCGACGATGCCCGAGACCTCTACGCGTTTTGGGGCGACAAGCTCGCACGGGTCATCGCTCCGGCAGGCTCCAACGCCACGATCGTCAACCTCGCCAGCGCGGAATACGCCAAAGCCGTTCTGACCCGCCTCACCACCGACGCCACGGTCGTCACATGTCTCTTTGGCGAAGGCATCCGCAACGGCAAGCCCATCCAACGCTCGACCGCCAGCAAAAAAGCGCGCGGCTCCATGGTGCGCTGGATGGCAGAAAACAAGTTCGAGGATGTAAGCGGGCTCACCGCGTTCGACGTTGGTTATCGTTACTTTCCCGAGCTTTCAAATAAAAACACTTTGGTCTTCCTGAACGAACAGGCCTTGTAGGACTACCGCTACTTTTGAATGTGCTGCCTAGGCACGGCGTCTATTCCGCCTGGCCGTCGGCTTTTGCAATCTCGGTCGTCGAGCCATCTTGGTAGGTAACCTTAACGTGCTCCACCTCGGACGCCTCAACACCCGACGGAGGCTCCAGGCGCCATTCCGTCAGGGCTATATCCATGGTCGTGGGTACATCCCCCTGATCTTTGAGCTCGACCGACAGCGTCCTAAGCGACGCATCGAAGGTCACGCGCTCGATCTCTTCACCAGGAATGGAACCACCGCTCAGCTGCAGTTGCATAAACTTGTCGCGCGGATACCAATAGTCGCCCGGCGCGGCAACAGTATTGCCACCCGCGACCTTCGCCGTCATAATCGGCAGGCTATCGTCCGCCTCAAACGTCCAGGAAACTCCCCCACGCCCGCCAAACGTCCAGATACAACAGGCAATCACCATCACGACAAGAATCGCGAAACCAATTGCGACCAGCCCATGATGGGCGCGGCTCTCCTCGGCCGACACATCCCACTGCGTCTCTCGATACAGATGCTTGTCTTCCATGTTCGCCTCCCCGCGGGCATGCTCGTCGCGTCAATCGTACCCATTCGAGCTATACTTGAGCCCGCCACATAAACGGGGAGCTTGCAGGACAAGACGGCAGGCTGAGACTGGGCGCGCCCGCCCTGACCCGCAAACCTGATATGGGTAATGCCAACGAAGGGAGCCGTGCCAATGAGCACACAGACCGAGCCCAAGCTCGTCACGCAAATCGATTTCGCCCGCGCCGGGCAAATCACACCGCAGATGAAGGAGGTTGCCGAACGCGAGCATCGCGACCCCGAGTACATCCGCGAGCGCGTGGCCGACGGCCGCATCGCCATTCCCGCCAACATCGTGCATATCAAAAAGGGCATGCGCGCCTTTGGTGTCGGCGAGGGCTTGTCTACCAAGGTCAACGTCAACCTGGGCATCTCGGGCGACAAGGCCGATGCCGCCGAGGAATGGAAGAAGGTCAAGATCGCCGAGGATTTTGGCGCCGACGCCATCATGGACCTCTCCAACTCGGGCAAGACGCGCCAATTCCGCCAGCAGCTCATCGACGAGACGCCGCTCATGGTAGGCACCGTCCCCATGTACGACGCCATCGGCTACATGGAAAAGCCGCTTGTCAAGCTTACCAAGGACGACCTGTTCGAGGTCGTGCGCGCGCACGCCGAGGACGGCGTGGACTTTATGACCATCCACTGCGGCATCAACAAGTCGGTCACCAAAACCTTTAAGGAGACCGGCCGTCTCATGAACATCGTCAGCCGCGGCGGCTCACTGCTGTTTGGCTGGATGGAGGTCACCGGCAACGAGAACCCCTTCTACGAGTACTTTGACGAGCTGCTCGAGATCTGCCACGAGTACGACGTGACGATTTCGCTCGGCGACTCCTGCCGTCCGGGCTGCCTCTACGACTCCAACGACGCCACCGAGACCGCCGAGATGATCGAGCTGGGCAAGCTGTGCAAGCGCGCTTGGGCCGCCGGCGTCCAGGTCATGGTCGAGGGCCCGGGTCACATGGCGCTCGACGAGATCGCCGCCAACATGAAACTGCAGAAGCGCCTGTGCCACAACGCCCCGTTCTACGTGCTCGGGCCGCTGGTGACCGATATCGGCGTGGGCTACGACCACATCACCGCAGCCATCGGTGGCGCCATCTCCGCCAGTTCCGGCGCCGACTTCCTGTGCTACGTGACACCGGCAGAGCACCTATGCCTGCCTAACGCCCAGGATGTGCTCGACGGCCTCATGGCCACCAAGATTGCCGCACACGCCGCCGACATCGCCAAAAAGGTGCCCCACGCCCGCGACATGGACGACAAGATGGGCCAGGCACGCCGCAAGCTCGACTGGGACGCCATGTGGAAGTGCGCGCTCGACCCGGTCACCGGCAAGAAGCGCTACGAGGAATCCCCTGCTGCCACCGAGGGCACCTGCACCATGTGCGGCAAGATGTGCGCCGTCCGCACCGTCAACAAGGTGTTCGAAGGCACGACGATCGACCTCGGCATGGAGGACTAACTCGTCACCGGAGCCATAATCGGCCACAAGGCGTTCGTCAATTGTTGACGTGTGAACATTTTCTTACATTTACGTAAAGATTGCACCACCCGCCCGGGATCGGCATACAGCCGGCCCGGGCAACTTTATAATGTGGGCAGGAGACCCATTTGAATCCGACCGAACAAGGGAGCGAACATGGATCGCAGTAAGGTACCAGCCGTTCTATCCATCGCAGGATCCGATTCCAGCGGCGGTGCCGGCATTCAGGCCGACATCAAGACCATCACGGCGCACCGCCTGTATGCCGAGACGGTCATCACGGCCATCACCGCACAGAACACCCTAGGCGTCACCGCCGTGCAGAACATCTCCCCGGATATTGTCGCGGCGCAGATCGATGCCGTTTTTGACGATATCCGCCCCAGTGCCGTCAAGATCGGCATGGTTTCTTCTGCCGAGATTATCGAAGTCATAGCCGACCGCCTGAGCGCCTGGGACGCACAAAATATCGTCGTCGACCCCGTCATGGTCGCCACTTCGGGCGCTCGTCTCATCGCCGAGGACGCCGCCGAAGCGCTTACACGCCGCCTGTTCCCACTGGCAAGCGTTATCACGCCCAATATTCCCGAGGCCATGGCGCTGCTCGACTACGAGGTCGATTCCGAGCGCACACAGCAAAACGCTGCCATGCTCCTCACCCGCCGCTTTGGCTGCGCGTCCCTCGTTAAGGGCGGGCATTTTGTCAACGAGGCCAACGATGTGCTAGCAGAGCCCGCGCCGCTCGATGACGAGGGCAACCACCTGGGCGATCCGCTCACCACGTGGTTCCGCCACAAGCGCATCGAGACCGACAACACGCATGGTACCGGCTGCACGCTTTCGTCCGCCATCGCCTGCGCGCTGGCCCAGGGCATGGATCTTGCCGATGCCGTCAACGCCGGCAAGGCCTACCTAACCGGCGCTCTCGCCGCCGGCCTGAACATGGGCAAGGGCTCCGGCCCCGTCAACCACATGTGGCAGTACTAAAAAGCCAGCAACCAAAACCACCGCACAAACCACCGCAAAGGCGCCCGTCCCTTTGTGGTGGTTTGGGGCTGCGCTACTGACCGAGCATCTCTTGGAGCTTGGCTGCCACGGCGTGGCCCAGGCTCTCGTGGCTTTCGGGCATCATGTGCAGATAATCGATATCGCCCGGCTCGCGCTGGGCCACGCCGCACCAGCGCACATCGTGCGCATAGCGCACCGCGGTGCCATCGCGCATGCCCGCCGGCTCGTAGCCATAGGTATTGCTGTCACCAAAGCACAGGACGTTTTTCATCGCAAACCCCTCCTTCAGCAAAAAGCCGACGGGAGCAGCCCCTCCCGCCGGCTCGACCTATCTGTCAGCGCGCACCGATTACAGATACTTGCGCCAGTCGTCATCATCCTCGTCGTCCTCGGCAGCGGCATGAGCCTGCTCGGCGGCACGGGCGGCTGCGGCACGGGCGGCAACCTGGGCATAGGACTCCTCGTTGCGCTCGGGGAAGCTTGCCAGCACGTGCTCGAACTTGGCAAAATCCTCGTCCCAGCGCGTAGAGGGCACGGCAAAGAAGACCTGCTTGACCTTAAAGTCGCCCGATGCGAGCTCCTTGCGGAAGAGCTCGGCCACGGCCTCGGCGTCAAAGCCGTTGTTGTCACAGCCCCAGGCGCCCAGCACGAGCTTCTCGCGACCAAGCTCGTCGCAGATGGCCAGCACAAAGCGGATACGATCGCGCAGGGCGTCCAGCAGGGCATCGTCACCCACGCGATACTCCTGGCGAGCGCGCTTGGCGTTGGGCGCAGCGGCAACGATCACGTCGGCGTACGCATGCACGTGGTTGCGGTCGAAGCGCACCGCAGGCACCACCAGCGCGCGGTTGCGGTACAGCTCACAGTTGATGTTGCGGCGACGGTTCTCGCCGTACCATTTGCGCTGCTTATCGAGCACATTGTACAGATACGAATCGGCACAGAGCGTGGCCTCCTGACCCAGATAGCCCTGGATGTAGCCACCGCCCGGGTTGGTGAACGAGGCAAAGGCGAGCACGGCCATGTCGCAGAACTGCGCGTAGCCTCGGCCGTTATCCAGAATGGCCTGCGTGGCAGAGGCGTCGAGCACGGTGACCTCGGGCAGGACCGGAGCGGGCTCCTCGGCAGCAGGCGCGGGATCGGTCTCCGTGGCTTCCTCTGCGGGCACAGGCTCGGCCACGACCTCGGTCTCGGCAGGCGCAACCTCGGCGGCCTCAGACTCATCGGCAACCTGCTCTTCGGCAGCAGCCACCTGGGCCTTAGCCTTCATCGCCGCGACAAATCCGGCAGGCATGCCCTCGAACTCGCGCACGCCGGCAAGCGAGCGCTCGATATCCTTTGCGCACGCTTCGGACACAGTCGCCACGTGACGCTCAGCGGCCTTGGCACGGGCCTCGCGCTTGGGATTGGGCTGTCCCGCGCGGTTGGGCCTACGGTTACGGTTCCTGTTGTCGACGTCTGCCATAAGTGGTCACCTTTCTCGGTCGCTGCCGCTATCGGCTTTTCCCATCCATGATACCCCGCCGCGTACAAAAAAGGCGGCCCCGGAGAACCGCCTTTCGCATCGATTTGCGCGCGGCAAGCACCGCTGCAATCTGGCACTAGTCGCGACGACCAAGGATGTTCAGAATGCGCAGGAACACGTTGATAATGTCCACGAACAGGTTGGACGCCATGAGCACGGCGTTGGGCAGCGTGGGCGGCACCGTCGTCGCCACGTAGGTGTCGTAGCCAATAAAGCCGGCGAACACCACAATCACGATCAGGTCGGTGATGGTCTGCGAGACGCCCATGAACATCAGCACGATCTCGACCAGAATCGTGGCAAGCAGAATGCCAAAACCAATGCCGTACACACGCTGGAAGAATTTGGGGAAGGTCACGCCCAGTGCGCCAAAGACAAAGGTGATGGCGGCAGTGGCGATAAAGGCGGTGTTGATGGTGGGCAGGTCGTAGTTGGCAAGGCCAAACGACGCGGTCAGACCAAAGGTGCTCGCAAAGATCGCGTAACCCGCGAGCGACAGGCCCACGGACTGCTTGCTGGCGGCGGCCGACATCATGACGATGCCGACAATGGTCAGGATAAACGAGCCAAAGACCAGCGGCAGGGCGGCGCCACTCATCATCATGCGCGCAAACGACATGGTGCCCGTAAAGTAGGCGCCAGCGCCCATAGCGCAAAAACCCAAAAAGATCAGGGCAGACATGGCAAGGTTGTACGCGCGCGGCGACATCTCCTTGGCACGGCTTGCGCCGGTCTCGATGGGGCCGTTCTGATAGCCCTGGATATCGTTCATAATTTCGTCCTTTCAAAAAGCGCCGCGACAGCGCCGTAGGTGACAAGATTCCTGCCATTGTACCCGAATGGCGCGCGCTCTTACCCGCGGCGCTCACTCTCGAGTGTGCGGTCGAACGCCCACACCCACCACCGCATCAGATGAGCCTGCGAGCCATCCGGTCGCTCACGCGCCTGGTCTTCCAGATACAGCTCGGTCGTATGTCCGCCAAAACGAACCTTATAGGTTGCCGTACGAATGCCGTGAACCGTCAGGCCAAAACCGGTAGACGAGACAATCTCGTCAATCGTAAAGCAGCGACCGTCGACCCAGCAGACGGTAACCGGCACAACTTGTCCGCCCGCGAGGATGCGGGCCACGACGTCCACATACTGCTTGTGCACGCGCCGAGTTTTGCCATCTGTCTGTCGATATTCCATGCCCCTATTATCGAACGCATGTTTGTATATTGTAAAGCGAACAGACTGTGGTTTTGGGGTGTCGGAGCGAGCGCACGTGTCCTCACGGCGTGTTAGCAAAAAGAACACCCGCGGTCAACAGGGCTAATATTCAATTTTAGTGCCAAAAAATTCACTTCTCCCGTCAGAACTCGGTAAAGAAACCCGCAGGAGGTGATACGATTTATCATGTTTTTGTAACGTTTCTGCAAACTTCGAGAAAGCCCATATATGGACGTAACGTTCTCAGCCTTCCTCGGCCAACTTGTTTCGAACCCAGTCCTTGCCGTCACCGTGTTCCTCGCGCTCGGCGCCATCTTCGTCAACGGATGGACCGACGCGCCCAACGCCATCGCGACCTGTGTCACCACGCGTTGCATGCCCGCCCGCGCCGCCATTCTCATGAGTGCCGCGTTCAACTTTTTGGGCGTGCTCATCATGACGCACTTTAATGCCAGCGTTGCCAACACCATCTCCCATATCGTCGACTTTGGCGGAAACAGCACCATGGCGCTCGCGTGCCTCTGCGCGGCCCTGTTCTCCATCGTCGTCTACGGCGCCACGGCATCGCGTTTTGGCATCCCCACCTCGCAGAGCCACAGCCTCATCGCCGGCCTGACCGGCGCTGCCATCGCCCTCGGCGGCGCCAGCAGCGTCAATGTCCATGAGTGGATGAAGGTCATCTACGGCCTGGCGCTCTCCATCGGTCTGGGCTTTGTCATGGGCTGGGTCCTGTGCAAGCTCGTCTCGATTCTTTTCGCTGCCGCCAACAGGCGACGTGCCAACGTCTTCTTTAAATATGCTCAGATCGCGAGCGCCGCGGCCATGAGCTTTATGCACGGCGCGCAGGATGGACAAAAGTTCATCGGCGTGCTCTTTTTAGGTGTCGCCTTTGCCAACGGACAGACCGGCGTCGGCGACGCCGGCATCCCCATCTGGATCATGCTGCTGTGCTCGGCCACCATGGGCATCGGCACCAGCGTGGGCGGTGAGCGTATCATCAAGTCCGTCGGCCAGAGCATGGTTAAGCTCGAAAAGTATCAGGGCTTCTCTGCCGACCTGGCAGGAGCCGCAAACCTGCTGCTTGCCACGCTCACCGGTATCCCCGTGTCCTCCACGCACATCAAGACCTGCGCCATCATGGGCGTCGGCGCCGTCAAGCGCCTCTCGGCCATCAACTTCGGCGTGGTCAAGGACATGATGTTCACGTGGTTCTTCACCTTCCCCGCCTGTGGACTCATCAGCTTTGTCATGGCCAGGCTGTTCATGATGTTCCTCTAGTCAAACCGAACGTCCATCCGGACCGCATTACCTCGCCCACCCGTCTTCGCCCCGAAAGGATCACTCATGGCAAAGAAACCCGATTCGTTCTACTTTGACAACTACGTCGCCTGCGCCGACTTCGCCGTTCAGGCAGCCGAGCTGCTCACCAAGATTTTTGAGAACTTTGACCCCGCGCAGATCCACGACATGCTCGAGAAGATGCATG
Organism: Collinsella sp. LCP21S3_C7; assembly: GCF_052118485.1. Taxonomy (NCBI): domain Bacteria; kingdom Bacillati; phylum Actinomycetota; class Coriobacteriia; order Coriobacteriales; family Coriobacteriaceae; genus Collinsella; species Collinsella sp. LCP21S3_C7. The sequence goes on from NZ_JBQKHC010000001.1 coordinate 92,837, forward strand.
CGATTGAGCATGCAGCAGACAAGAAGCACCATGAGCTCGAAGACGCCCTACTCACGGCCTTTATCACCCCGCTTGAGCGCGAGGACCTTAACCTAATGAGCTGCTCGCTCGATACCGTGCTCGACCGTATTGAGGGCGTCGTGCAGCGCCTCTACTTCACCAACATCCAGAGCATCCACCCCGATGCCATCGTGATCGCCCACAAGGTGACCGACGCCTGCCGCGCCATGAAGGACCTGATGGTCGAGTTGCCCAACTACCGCAAGTCCAAAACGCTGCGCGAGCTCGTCATCCAGATCAACACCATCGAGTCCGAGGCCGACGAACTCTACATCAACGCCATGCGTAACCTGCACGTCAACGGCAAGGACCCGCTCGAGGTCATCGCCTGGCGTGACGTGTACGCCTTCTTGGAGTACTGCGCCGACTGCTGCGAGAATGTGGCCGATGTCGTGGATTCGATTGTCATGAAGAACAGTTAATTGGGGGTACGCGTCCCACCGGTCGCGGGCCCGACCACTGATAACCTTTTTTCACTCCGGCTGCAAGCAGAGTCGTTCAAAAGGTTATCAGTGGTCGGGCCCGCTCCCTTGTGTATCACCATTGGAACTTTGGCTGATAGTTTTAGCGCAATGGGGGTTTGGCTGAAAGGCCCTTTGGTACCCGCTCGGACACTTTGGCCCTTGGTGAGAGTTTGACTGATTGCTGCTTTGGGTACTCTTTGGGTTACTTTGGGTTTGTTTGATTTTTAATTGTTGGAGGGCTTGTATGTCGTATTTGGATCTGGCTCGGTCTCGGTATTCTTGTCGTGAGTTTGAGGATCGTTCTGTTGAGCAGGCTGTGGTGGATACCATTGTTGAGGCTGGACGCATTGCTCCTTCTGCTTGCAATAATCATCCAACCCGTGTGATGGTGTTGGATACGCCTGAGCTTCTGGAAAAGGCAGCTGCTTGTCAGCCTCGGTTTGCTCGTGATGGGTCCATCTTTGGCGCTCCGCTCATCTTCCTCGTTTGCAGCGTTACCAACAATGCCTGGGTGCGTCCCTATGACCAGATGAACTCCAACGCTATCGACACCTCGATTGTTTGCGATCAGATGATGATGGAGGCCGAGGAACAGGGCCTGGGAACGTGCTGGGTATGCCATTTTAAGCCCGAGCTAGCCCGCGAGCAGTTCAACCTGCCCGAGGGCGTTTATCCCTACCACATGCTCGTCTGCGGCTATCCCGCCGACCATATCGCCGAACCCGAGCATCGCGAGGCCCGCACCATTCCCCTATCCAATTTCCTCCTCAAGTAGTTTTTGGCCCATGCCCTAAAATCTACCTTTTACCGCTCAAACGTTCGCCGAGTTCTGCCCTATCGCACGCAGAGCTCGGCGTTATGTTTCCCAACCCGTATACAGCTAAAAAAAGGAGCTCGCAAGCGCGAGCTCCTTTTAAGAGCTAGATTGTAGTTTTGGCGCTAGTCCAGGTCGTCCGCGGCAAAGTTGTCAATCGGGGCGAAGGGGTCGGCCACGGGGACAACCGGATCAGCGACAGGCAGCGGCTCGGCGGCAGGCATGGTCACGGCAGGAGAAGCCGCGGAACCGACCGGCGTAGAAGCCAGCAGATCGGCCGGGAAGGAATTCTGAGCATCGTCCATAAAGTGCTGAATGAGCTTGAGATACTCGGCCTTGAACTCCTCGCGGGAAGCCTTCAGACGGTCAATCTCCTCGAGCTCGGCCTGCTTCTCGGTCAGGGCCTGACGGATGACCTCGCGGGCCTTGGCGTCGGCCTCGTTGCGGATGCGGTCAGCATTCTCGTTAGCGTCGTTGACAATCGCCTCGGCGGTCTGCTGAGCCGCAATGAGAGCGGCGGAAATCTGACGCTCCTGAGCGGAGAAATCGGGAGCGGGAGTGGCGACAGGGGCAGCCTGAGCGGCAGAATCCTGGGCCTGCGCAAGCTGAGCCTGCGTATCGGCAAGCTGCTGCTCGGTGGCGGTCAGGCGACCCTTAAGATCAACGATCTTGGCAAGCATAGCGTCGACCTCGGAGGACAGGGTCTCCAGGAAGACGTCGACCTCGGCGGGATCGTAGCCGCGCTTGGCCTCAGAGAAGGTCTGAGCCTGGATGTCAGCAGGGGTAATAGCCATAACAAGTTCTCCTTTATCATCGCCTTGGCGCTAAGCGCCCGACATAGGTTACTGAGCCAGTCCTATACGAGTATACCTATAAGTAGCTGCAGAATGAGCTTCTGCACCAACTGCAACGCAATAATCGCAACGACCGGTGAAAAATCGATACCGCCCATCGGCGGCATAAACCGGCGAAACAGGTTGAGCCAAGGGCCGCAAACGCTGTCGAGCACCGCCGCGATATCCTGTAGCAAACCACCCTGCTTCATGGGAATCCACGTCATAAAGCAGTAGACCACAATCAACGTGGAATAAAAATTAAACAGCGTGTTGACAAGCTGAACGATGGTGTAGATGTTGATGGGAATCTCCTCGCCTTGTCTTTACTTGAGATAGCCGTCGGCACGGAGCTTCTTGAGGTCGGAATCCTTGACCTCGCAGCCGGCGGGCAGCACCATAAACACGCGATCGCCCACTTCTTTGACCGAAGCGCCCAGGCCGCAGGCAAAGCCATAGCTAAAGTCCAGGACGCGTTTGGCGACCTCGGTGCGAACGCCCACAAAGATCAGCGCGACAGGCTGCTTGGTACGCACGCGGCGCACGACCGTCTCCACGTCGTCATAGCTCTCCGGACGAAGAACGTAGGCCGGCAACTGAGGCGTGGCGTTGATGATATTGCTCGCATAGGCAGAGGCATCGCTCGGCGTTGAAGCAGGAGCGGGCACAGCGGCAGCGCGGACCCGAGCGTTCTCGGCGTAGCTTGACGGCGTGTCATAGGCGCCGGGACGATAACCGCCCGCAGCGGCATCCTGAGAGCGCGAAGGCGGATTGTACGTCGTAGCGTGACGGGAGTCGTCGCCGATCAGTTGACCGGAACGCGTGTACACAGCAACCGACTCAGCCTCTCCGCGGCGTGTCTGCCCCAGCAGTCCATTGCTCGGTTCATCTTGCGTGTAGAAGCCCTCGCCCGAAGCACCGCTGTAGCCGTTGTTCTGATAGCCGTCGTCATAGCCGTCATCGTAACCGTAGTCATCATCCTGGCCATAACCCTGGTCATAACCCTGCTGGCCGCCTAGGTGCATTTTATTTTTTATTTCGTCAAGGAAACCCATGGTTGTGTCCTCTCACGGTCTAATGCAGGCGCTCTGACAATCAGCGCGCACTTCAGGCTCTTATTTTACTTCAAACTCCGGGCTGAATACTACCCTGCCCAGGCGAACAAGCGTCGAGCCTTCCTCAAGGGCAGGCTCAAAGTCCTCGCTCATGCCGCAAGAAAGCTCAGGCAGACACAGATCGGGGTGTGCCGTCTCCAGCTCATCCCTCAACTCACGCAGCCCGGCAAAGGTTCGGCGCGCCACATCCTTATTCCCCCGGGGTGCCATGGTCATAAGCCCCTGCACACAAATTCCCTCAAGTTCCGCAAGCTCGCCAGCCGCGGCACGAACCTCATCGGGCGAAAAGCCGCCCTTGGACTCCTCCCCGCTTACATTAACCTCTATCAGCACATGCTGAGGACCGGCAAGCTCGCCCGCCTCAATCTTGCGGACGGCACGGCTCGAGATAGCCTGCGCCAAATGAAGCGACCCCACCGAATGAATCAGCTCGGCCGCACCCAGCACCGCATTGATCTTGTTGGTCTGAAGATTACCGATCATATCGAAGCGCACCTTGGGCAGCTCCGGATGCTCCGCCAACCCCGCAAGCTTGCGAACAAGCTCCTGCGGACGGTTCTCGGCAAAATGACGATACCCTGCCTGGATGGCGGCAACGGTCTCATCGACGCCAACGGTCTTGGAGACGGCAATCAGACGTGCGGCATCGTGAGAACGGCCCGCGCGATCGAGTGCGGCATAAAAGCGTTCGAGAATCTGCTCGCGGCGAGCGCGCATCACGTTCAAATAATTATCCATTGCCAATCGCCTCCGCTAACAGCCATACAAGTAGTCCCATGCTAACGCAAGAGCGCGGCCCTGCATGTGCAAGGCCGCGCTCACTTAGGTATTTACAATCTTTCGACGAACGGAGCTACCCTACTCCTCGTCATCCTCGGTATCGTCCTCGTCCTCCAGGTGCTCGAGCAGGTAGCGAAGACCCTCGCTCACCTCGTTAGCGGGCACCTTGGCAACAAAGCGCGCATCGACAGCTGGCCTCATGATGACGCCCTCGCCCGAAGGTACGCGCATGCTCTCGAGCTCATCCTCGTCCGTACGGGCGATATCGCCGGCGTTCATGCGCTGGCCGGTCAAAAGGAAGGTCAGACGGCAGGCGGCATCGATGGAAATCGAGGCGATGCGATCGAGGTAGCGTGAAACCATGATGGCGCGGCGCAGATCGTCATAGTTGCTGTCGTCGTCCATAAACTCGCCCGCGTCCATGCGGTTGAAGGTACGGAAGAACTTCTCATAGGCCGCATGCACCGGCTCGTCCTCGACGGCCAGGTTGCAGATGATGGACATATCGTTGGTGACGAGCGCGGAAAGCGACGAGCCCAGCACCTGGTATACGGCTTCGGCCTCGGCCTCAACCGTACCGACGAGCTCCTGGGGCAGCGAGATATCGGCCTTGACCATATGACGCGTGGCGCGGCAGATCTGGCGAACCTTATCGGTCATGCGCTGCAGGTTAAAGTCGACGTAGATGATTGTCTGCAGCAAGCGGAAGTCGGAGGCGACCGGCGACTGCGTAGCGATCAGGTTGTAGCACACGGCCTCCAGGTTGGCGCAGCGCGCGTCAATCGAAAGCGTGCGCTTCTTGGTCTTGGTGGCGAGCTTGCGGTCGTCGGTCACATAGGCCTTCACGGCGTCGTGAAGAGCCAGGTCTACAGCCTCGTAGATGCTCAACATCTCGTGACGAGCCTCGACGAGCTGACGGGAAAACAGTTTGCGCATGGTTCACTCCAATCAGTTGGGTGCGGTCATGCCGCCCGCACAGTGAATACGCACCGGACCAGGTCCGATCGGCTTGGGACTAGTCGCACCGATCAGCCAAAGCGGCCGGTGATATAGTCTTCCGTCCGCGAATCCACCGGGCTGGTGAAGATCGCGTCGGTTTGACCATACTCGATGAGCGTGGCGGGCTCGCCGGCAACCTCCTGCAAGAAGAAGGCGGTGTAGTCGCTAATGCGAGCTGCCTGCTGCATTGAATGTGTGACGATGATGATCGTCATCTCGGGCGCCAGCTCGGCCATCAGATCCTCGACCTTGGAGACGGACGTGGGGTCGATGGCGGAGCAGGGCTCGTCCATCAGAAGGACATCGGGCTGCACCGCGAGCACACGCGCGATGCACAGACGCTGCTGCTGACCGCCCGAAAGCGCCAAACCATCCTTGTTGAGCTGATTGGATACCTCTTTCCAGAGGTTGGCGCGCTTGAGCGATTCTTCCACGATGTCATCGAGGTCGCTTTTGCTAGTCACGCCCTGCAGACGAGGGCCAAAAGCAACATTCTCGTAGATGGATTTAGGGAACGGGTTGGGCTGCTGAAAAATCATGCCCACGCGGCGGCGAAGGTCGACCGGGTCGACGCCCTCGGCATAGATATCGTTGCCGTCGAGCGTCATGGTGCCCTCGACGCGCGTGCCCTCGATAAGGTCGTTCATACGGTTGATACAGCGCAAAAACGTCGATTTGCCGCAGCCCGAAGGGCCGATAAACGAGGTAATGGCGTTTTTGGCGATGTTGAGGTCGAGACCCGTCAGCGCATGAAAGTCACCGTACCAAAAGTTGAAATCCTTGGCCGTGATGGCCGCTTGCTCCAGCGTGGGAGCGGACTGATAGACGGACATGGGACTCCTTAACTAGCGGCGTTTGCGCGACAGATAACGCGCAAACAGGTTGAAGGCCAGAATAATCGCCATCAGCAAAAGCGCGGTGCCGTAGGCTGCGTTCATGTTGATGCCGTCATTGGCAAGCAGATAAAGGTGAACGGTCATGGGGCGGCCGGAATCGAGCGGCGAAATAGGCAGGTTGATGGCCTGGCCCATGGTGTAGAGCACCACGGCGGTCTCGCCGATGGCGCGGCCGATGGCAAGTACGATGCCGGTGGCGATGCGGCCAAAAGCCGAAGGAAGCACGATCTTGGAGACGACCTGCCACTTGGTGGCACCCAGGCCATATGCGCCCCAACGGATATAGCGCGGAACGGCGCGGATTGCCTCCTCGGTGGTACGCATGACAATGGGCAGCATCAGAAGTGCGAGCGCCAGGGCGGCCGAAACCATCGAAAGACCCAGGCCCATGGCCTCGACAAACAAGGCGTAGCCAAAAAGGCCCATAACAATGGAGGGCACCGAGGCCAGGGCATCGGCAGCATAGCGAATGATGTCGACAACCTTGCCCTGCTTGGCATACTCGGCCAGATAGACCGCAGCCAAGACGGCAACCGGCGTGCAGATGAGCATGGCGAGCGCCGTCACGTAGACGGTCGAGACGATAGTGGGCCAAATGCCGCCCTCGGCGTTTACTCCCTGCGGCCAGCCAAAGATAAAGTCGAGCGAGATGTGCGGCAGACCGTTGATAACTACATAGGCGATGATGGCGACCAGCACCAGCGTGGTGATATAGGCCGCGGCGCGAAACACGCCGAGCATAATCTTGTTGGACAGATCCTTGTTGATGCGGCCCTTCTTACCATGGGAAAGGGCACGCTTGATGCGTTCGCGCGACGAGGTCGTATCGACCGTCGTGTCAACGGAATCGGACATAGCCTACCCCCTCTTCTTCTTGGAAATCAGACGGACGATGCCCACCAATGCGGCGGAAATGATAAACAGGACCACGCCCATGCCAAACAGAGCCGAGCGGTGCAGGCCCGAGGAATAGCTCATGTCGAGCGCGATCTGGCTCGTGAGCGTCGAGATGGGGCTCGAGATGCTGTCCGGGATGACCGGAGCGTTGCCAACGACCATGAGCACGGCCATGGTCTCACCGATGGCACGACCCATGCCCAAGACAATCGCATCGACGATGCCCAACTTGGCTGCAGGCAGCACGACCTTGTAGATGGTCTGCCACTTGGTGGCACCCATGGCATAGGATGCCTCGCGAATGCCCATGGGAATGGAATTGAGGGCATCGATGGTGAGCGTGGTGATGGTGGGAACGATCATGATGGCGAGCACGAGCCACGCTGTCAGCGCACCAAAGCCAAGACCGCCGGTCAGCTGCGCGATAAACGGACGGATGATGACCATGCCAAAGAAACCGTAGATGATGGAGGGGATACCCGCCAGCAGGTCGACGGCGGGGCTGATGAGACTGCGCACGCGCTTGCCGGCGATCTCGACCAGATACACGGCCGTGCCCACACCCAGGGGCACACCCATGGCGAGCGCACCGACCGTCACCAGACCAGAGCCCGCCAGCAGCGACATAATGCCGTAGTGGCCCTCGGAGGGCGCCCACGTAAAGCTAAAGAAGTCCGCCAGACCGATGTCGGTAAAGACGGGCAACGCCGAGTACGTGGTAAAGACAAAAATCAGGATGACGGTGACGACCGCCAAGAACGCGCAAGCAAAGAAGATCCACTGCAGCGCCTTCTCTTTGAGATAGGTGCTGCGCGACACCAACGCCAACTCACGCTTTTTGGGCGCCTGAGCCTCTCGCTCAATCTGGGGGGTTTCCTGTGCTTCCATGCTACTCACTCCCCTTTCCGTCGTTGGTGACGGGAATAAAGCCCGCCTCGCGAATCTGCTTGTCCATCTTCTCCGACGTCACATAGTCAATGTAGTCCTGTGCACGCTGCGAAGGCGTACCCTTCACAAAGAAGTAAAGGTCGCGCGAGATGGGGTAGCCGCCACTTGCGACCGTCTTCTCGGATGCCTCGACATGGTTGACCGAAACAGCCTTAACCGAAGTCTTAGCGTTGAGGCTCTCGACAAAACCCAGCGAGATGTAGCCAATAGCACCACGCGAACGGGACACGACATCGCGTACCTGGCCCGTGCCCGAAAGAACGGCAGAGCGACGATCGAACGGCGTGCCGTCCATCACGATGGTACGGAAGGCCTCGCGCGTACCGGACGCCTCATCGCGGTTAATAACCTGAATCTTCAGGTCCTCTCCGCCGACTTCCTTCCAGTTGGTAATCTTACCGGCGTATATGTCGCGAAGCTGCTCGGTCGAGAGGTTGTCGACCGGATTATCGTCGTTCACGATGACTGCGATGCCGTCGTGCGCGATTACAATCGGGGTCAGGCCCAGATTCTGCTCGTCGGCATTGAGGCCACGAGACGAGCTGGCGATGTCAGCCGTGCCGTTGCTGACGGCCTCGATACCGGCAGAAGAGCCAAGGCCAGAGACGAGCACGTCGGTGCCGGTCTCCTCCTTAAAGCCCTCGGCCGCAATCTCGGCAATGGGAAGGCAGGTGGTCGAGCCGGCCACGGTGATAGAAGACGTGGAAGATCCCGAGGAGCAGGCACACAGCGTAAGCGTGAGCACTGCCGCGCTTAGGACCGATGCGATCTTTCTCATAGCATCACGCCGATCGCAGCATGGCGCCCACAGGTGCCGCCCTCGTTGCGGTAGGAATAAAAGAGGTCGTTCTGACGAACGGTGGAGAGCTTGGTGTCCACAATGCCGTTCGCTTCGACGCCGGCGTCTATCAGCGCCTCGCGAATGGCGGCGGAAAGATCGAGCATACGAGAAGCGGCAGCATCGATGCACGCGAACTCGGAGGCAAAGCGGTCCATAAGTTCTTGGGACACCTCGTACTCGTCACCCAGGATATGGGGCCCAATATAGGCAGAGATGTCGTCTGGCTTGCAGCCAGCCGCCTCGCAGAGCGCTTGGCACGCTTTGGCGGAAATGCGCGCAATCGTGCCCTTCCAACCAGAATGCACCACGGCAAAGCCGCCGGGAGCCACCAGCACAACGGGAACACAATCGGCAAAGCAAAGCATCACGGGCACCTCATGCGCCGTGCAGACGAGGGCATCGCAGCCCTCGGCAATCTGCTCGCGAATGTTCTCGAGATCATCGGCGCCGTTCGAGGTCACCGTCACGACATTGTCACCGTGTACCTGATTGGGGACAAGCAGGTTGTGCTCGCACTCGGCGGCACCCATGGCCTCGAGTACGCGGCGACGATTTTCTTGAACGGCAAAGGGGTCATCGCCAACATGCGAGCCCAGATTGAGTGAGGAGTACGCATCTTCGGAAACACCGCCAGTGCGTTCGGTGAAGGCAAAGCGGACATCGTGCGTCGCGCCCTCTACCAACGTAACTCCATCATGGTCGACACGCGAAACGTTGTCCGCACGTGCTGCCATACTAAAGCCTCCTAATAACACGAGTATCGCGGCCAAGCCGCAGCAGTCCGTGCCATACGGCTGCCATACTTCTACAAAAGGATACCCACAGCGGTAGGGACCAAACGTAAGGGGAACGTAAAGAGATTGGAGACTTTCGTTTACAAACGAGAAACAAAACGGGGTGCATCCAAATGGATACACCCCGTGCAGGTCGTTGGGAAAAACGAACTAGAAGCTACCACGCTTAAGGAAGTCGGGAAGCTCAAACTGGTCGTTACCAAAATTGGGAAGCTCCGTACCGCCGACGTTGCGGGTCGGGGCAGACTGAGCAGAGCTTGCAGCGGGAGCGGTATGCTGAGACTCGGCAACGGAAGCCTTGCTCTGGGACTGCTGAGCAGCGAAGAGCTCGTCCTGACGGTTGACATTAGAGTCGGAGAAGCCCGTAGCGATAACGGTGATGCGCACCTGATCGCCCAGGGACTCGTCGACAACGGTACCGAAGATGATGTTGGCCTCGGGATCGACGGCGTTGGCGACAACGTCGGCAGCGTCGCTGATCTCCTGGATGCCCAGATCCTTGGAGCCGGCGATGGAGAGCAGGACGCGCGTAGCACCATCGATAGAGCTCTCGAGCAGCGGGCTGGAAATAGCCTGCTGGGCGGCGTCGACGGCACGGGTGTCCCCAGAAGAAGTACCGATACCCATCATGGCGGTGCCGGCCTGCTTCATGATGGTCTTAACATCAGCGAAGTCCAGGTTGATGATGCCCGGGACGGTGATGAGGTCGGTGATGCCCTGGGTACCCTGGGAAAGGACGCCATCGGCAATCGCGAAGGCCTCGAGCATGGTGGTCTTCTTCTCGGCGATGTCGAGCAGCTTGTCGTTAGGGATAACGATCATGGTGTCGACGCAATCGGAAAGGGTCTTAATGCCCTCTTCGGCGCTCTTCTTACGCTTGCGGCCCTCGAAGGTGAAGGGCTTGGTCACGACGGCGACGGTCAGCGCACCGACCTCGTTCATCGCGATATCGGCAACGATGGGAGCGGCGCCGGTGCCGGTGCCACCGCCCTCACCGCAGGTGATGAACACCATGTCGGCGCCAGCGAGCGCCTCGGCGATGTCATCGCGGGACTCATCGGCAGCCTTGCGACCAACCTCGGGGTTGGCGCCAGCGCCCAGGCCGCGGGTAAGGTCGGTACCGATGTGGACCTTGATATCGGCATCAGAGATCGCGAGCGCCTGAGCATCGGTGTTGATGGCAACAAACTCGACGCCACGAATGCCCTCTTCGATCATTCGATTGACCGCGTTGGTACCGCCGCCGCCGACGCCGACCACCTTAATGACGGCAAGGTAGTTGTTGATCTCTGTCTCGTGCATGTCGGTCCTCCGAACAAAGGTTATAGCCATAGCATGGGTTGACCCCTGCGCACATTAACCTTCAGGTTGAAAGTAAATGCAAAGGTAAACCGTATTATGTTTGCACATTATGAACGTATCAGTCAAATAATTGACCGTGAAAACCAAACAAACCAGATAAACGGCGTGGTATGGCCCCTCAACAAAGCCACGCACCGACGCTAAGCGGTCGGTGCGTTTCTAAACGTATAGTTGCCGGGAGACCGAACGTTAATGTAGGTTACGCCCTCTACCTGCGACAGAAGCTTGGTCACGACGCGTTCCTTCTTGGCGATATCATCAGAATCGCCCAGCGAGACCTCAACGCCATTATCAAGATTCGCCGAGATGGCCTCGACCGAAGGTATAGAAATATCCTTGATCTGCGCCAAGAATTCGCCGGAAAAACCACGCACGTAATCCAGGCCCGCTTTAACGGCCTTGGAAGAAACAGCCCGCCCCGAGACCGGCTCGACATCAGCCGAGACATCGGTAAGCAGCACGGCCCCGTAGTGCTTGGCCAGCGCCAACGCAGCATCGATACCGCTCAATGTGTTGGCGCCCTCACCCGAAGTGACGACATTTCCCTGGTCGTCCACCTCCACAGAGGTCGAAAGCGGTGCGATCCAGGTGTCATCGTCGCCGATGGCCCAGGCAAGATCGTCGGAACTTATATAAGCGATCGCGGTGACCTTGCGCTCCGTCGGCGTAATGACGAGCGTGTGGGGAAACTGCCGTTGAACGTCCACGCCCGAAACCCACGGGTTCTGCTTGAGATCTTCGGTAATCTGGTCGGGATTTACGTTGAAGAGCGATGTGTTCTCGGGCAGGCTGATCAGCTGCATGGCATCGTGCTTGGTCACATGCTCGCTGCCCTCGATCTGAATATCGGTAGCGGCAAACAGGCCGGAATTGATAACGACGATGGCAACGACGGCAAGCACGGCCACAGCCGCCAAGATTCCGCCCACGATTTTGCCCTTGCCCTTAACGGCAGAGGCGGCCTCGGACGTCTTACTCGCCATGGCGCCAAGCGACGACAGCGGATTGATACCCTTATTGGTCGCAGGTGCCTTAGTGGCGGGTACCGACGTCAACGAGCGCGGCTTGGCAGCGCCCAACGTACGACCGGGATGCGTCGCTTTAGCCCCCAGCGAGGGCTTGGGCGTCACTATGGGGCGAGAGGGCTTGGCACCCATCGCCGACTTAGACGTCACCGAGGGGCGCGGAGCCGGGTGAACCGTCTTTTTTGCGGCAGGGCGTCCACCAAGTTGCGAGCCGACGACCGGACGTTTGGCGGACCGTACGGATCCAGCGGACTTGGAGGACACAGGGGGCTTGCGTTGAGGCTGGACGGGTGCGCCGGAACGCCCTCCGGCGCGGCGGAAGGTAGGTTTCGATGCTCTAGAAGCCGAGGAATTTGACTTCCGGTCTGAGCTCGATGCCATACGCCTCCCTCACCTTTCCGTGCACATGCCTGATAACCGCGGCCACGTCATCGGCCGAGGCGGTACCGTTATTAACGATAAAATTAGCGTGTACGGGCGAAACTTCCGCACCGCCAACCGAAAAACCCTTTAATCCACAATCCCCAATCAGCTTGCCAACGCTCGCGTCGGGTGGATTGCGAAAGACCGACCCGCAAGAAGCGCGACCCATGGGCTGCGTGCGTTTGCGCCTCGTCAGGTACCGCTCCATACGCTCGCGAATGTCGGCCTTAGGCGCAGGCTTGAGCTTAAGCACGCACTCGAGAATAATCTCGTTACGCGGCAGGCTGCACTCACGGTAGCCCCAGGCAATCTCGGACCCCGCATAATGCTTAATGCCGGATGCCGGGTCAAACGTGACCACATCCTCGACAAGCGAACCTATCCACTCGGTACGCGTACCGGCGTTCATAGATACGGCGCCGCCGACCGAGCCGGGGATGCCAACCGCAAACTCAAGGCCCGAAAGCCCGCGCGACAGGGCATCGTTGACCAAACGTGCGAACATAACGCCCGCGCCAACGGTCAGCGTGCAACCGTCCTCGGCAACAACGGTGCGCTGAAACTCACGCCCCAGCGAAATGACGGCGCCGCGATAGCCCGCATCGGCAACGAGCAGATTAGATCCCTTGCCGATAATGACCCACGGCACCTGCTCACGGTCGAGTACTGCCACGGCACGACGAAGGGCATGATAGCTATGGCACGTCACGAAGAGGTCGGCCTTGCCGCCGATACGATAACTCGTATGACGCGCAAGGCGTTCATCCTCGACGACATCCGTGTCAATCATGCCCGAAAGCGCCATGACGGCGTTAAACAGACCCATAGGGGCTAAGCGTCTTTCTTGGCAGTCAGATACTCGATGAACTCAGGGCCAACGGTCGTAACGTCGCCGGCGCCCATAGTAAGCAGCAGATCGCCCTCACCTACCATTTTCTCGAGCTCACGATTGAGCTCGAGACGGCTGGAGCAGTACACGACCTCCTTGCCAGGGTGCTTGGCGCGCACAGTATCAGCGAGCATCTTGGAGGTAACGCCCGGAATCGGCATCTCGCCGGCAGAGAACACATCGATGAGCAGCAGCTTATCGGCATTGGCGAAGGCATCGGCAAAGTCATCGCACAGCGCCTGCAAACGCGAATAGCGGTGCGGCTGGAACACGACGTCAACATGCTTATAGCCCAGCGACGAGGCGGCGGCAAGCGTCGCCTTGATCTCGGTGGGGTGATGGCCGTAGTCATCGACCACGGTGATGCCGTCAATATCGCCCACATGGGTAAAGCGGCGGCGGACGCCCTCAAAGCTCGAAAGCGCCTCGGCTGCGGCATCGACGTCGAGACCCAGGACATGGGCAACGGTTAGCACTGCCGTGGCGTTGAGCATGTTGTGGCGACCGGGGTTGCTCTTGATCTCGACAGCATGCTCGGTCCCATCCTCAAAGCGAACGATAAAGTCGCTCTGAATGCCCTTGACATCCGGATGCACGCAGACGACGTCGTTGGTTTCGGCAAAGCCATAGGAAAGCACGTGGCGACCCGTCGACTTGGCGAGTTCGACCAGATGCGGGTCCTCACCGCAAACGATGACGGTACCGCTCTCTCCAACCAGGCCCATAAACTTGGCAAAGGTGGCCTCGATCTCCTCGATGCCCGAGTAGTGGTCGAGATGGTCGGCCTCGACGTTGGTCACGATGACCACGTTGGGGTTCAGGAACAGGAACGAGCTGTCGGACTCATCGGCCTCGGCGACAAAGTAGTCACCCGAGCCGTTCTTTCCGTTGGTATCGTAACCCTCGACGATACCGCCGATCAAAAAGCTGGGATCCAGACCCATGCGGTCGAGCATGGTGGCACACATCGAGGACGTCGTGGTCTTGCCGTGCGTACCGGCAACAGCGATGGTGGTGTAGCCGTGGCCCAGAGCCGAGAGCATCTTGGCGCGGGGCCACACAGGAATACCGAGCTCGCGAGCACGCACAAGCTCGGGGTTGGACTCGGGAATAGCGGTAGAGACCACGACCACGTCGGGCTTGACCTCATCGATCGTGGCGGCCTCGTGGCCCACATGAACCTTCACGCCAGCACGGGTAAGCTGACGAATGTAGCGCGAGGTCTTAAGGTCGGAACCGGTAACGGCATAGCCACGCTCGTGCAAAACGAGAGCGATGCCGCTCATGCCGGCGCCACCGATACCGATAAAGTGGGCGCTCTTGAACTCGGGCGCGGAGGTTGCAGTCTGGGAATCAGCCATGTGCTCGTGTACTCCTTGCGTAAACACTGCCTGTAACCCGTTAACTGTACCGCACCTACCGCATCCGCGCGAGCGCAAGCTCGATATCCCGTCTAACTAACGCAAACCCTCTACCGCATCGGCCAAAAGTGCGGCGGCGCGGTCCTGAGCCAACCCGCGCGCCGCCTGACGCATGGCATCGCGCGCTGCAGCGTCATCGACCAGATGCAGCAGCTCCTCGGCAAACGCCGGAGCATCGATATCGGCATCGGCACAAAGCACGCCGGCACCGGCATCGACCAGATAACGCGCATTGGTCGTCTGGTGGTCGGCCGTGGCATGCGGATACGGCACGAGCACCGAAGGCACGGCGAGGGCGGCAATCTCGGCCACGCTCGAGGCGCCGGAGCGCGAGAGCACCAGGTCAGCTGCAGCTAGCATGTCGCCCATGTCGTCAATGTAGGGCTGGACGCGATAGCGCTTCATCTCATCGGACGTCAGCGCCAAAGCACGCTCGGTGTCCTCAAAGCCGTCGGCACCCGTCGAATGCAAAATGTAGAGATTCTCGCGGGTCAGCAGCTCACTCTTGAGCGAGGCTACGCGCTCGTTGAGATGCTGGGCACCGAGCGAACCGCCAAAGACGAGCAGCAGCACAGCGTCCTCGGGCACGCCAAGTGCCTCGCGGCCGCGGGCGCGATCGCCCTCAATGACCGAGCGGCGCACCGGATTACCGGTCATGAGCACATGCTCGGGGTCGCCCCCGCGCTCAAAGACAGAGCGCGCAGCCGGCACCGAGATGCACACGCGGGCGGCATGGGAGCTCATCATCTTATTGGCCAGGCCCGGAACAGAGTTCTGCTCGTGCAGCAGATACGGAACGCCCGCATCCTTGCACCAGCCCAGCAGCGGGACCTCGACGTAGGCACCAAAACCGATAGCCGCATCGGGCTTGCCAACCTTTGAGAAATGGCTGGCGAGCGAGCGCTTGGCCTTATTGACGCGCCACAGCGAGCTCAGCGCGGTCCAAGGACGGGAGCGGTCGAAGCCCGTGACCGTGATAGGTACAAAATCGAACCCGGCCTCGGGAACCAAACGACCCTCGAGCTTGTGCGACTGGCCCACGAACACAACATGATGTCCGCGGTCGCGCAACTCCTCAGCCAAGGCAAGCGCAGGGTTGATATGTCCCGCCGTGCCGCCGGCTGCGATAGCAACGGTCATCTTATCGGTCATGAAAATCCCTTCGTACGCGCGGTCCCTGATCGTCGGTGCGCAGACGCGCCGACGGGTCCGAATTCAAATTGATTCGATTATATCCGCCGCCCGAGCTTCGGGGGTTCGGGCGTTGGGGACGCCCCTGCGGAGCCGTTCGCGGGCGCGGACGAACCGCCGGCTCGGACGCAGAGCCATCCAAGACGGTAAAACCGTTGCGCGAAGGGCGATCGCCGCGCACATGGGGCACGCCGGCGGTGCTCTCGTCCATAACGGCAAAGCTCTCGCGGCGACGGTCGTACTCATCACGACGGGCGCTCTCGTGCGAGACGCGCAAGATCAGCCCCGCAAGCATAAGCGATACGATAATCGACGAACCGCCGTAGCTGATAAATGGCAGCGGCTTACCCGTCATGGGAAACACGTTGAGGATGCCCAGCGCATTGATCAAAAACTGTACCGCGAGAATGACTGCGGAACCCGATGCCATGAGCGCTCCGCGACGGTCCGCAGCCTGTTCGGCAATGCGAAACGCTGAGTAAATCAGCATCGCAAAGACCAGGAAGAGCAGCGCGGTCCCGACAAAACCGACCTCCTCTCCGATAATGGCCAGAATATAGTCGTTGTGTGCCTCGGGCAGATACGAATACTTCATGGTGGAGTTACCGATGCCGCGGCCGAACAAGCCGCCCGAAGCAAACGCCATGATGGCAAGCGTTGCCTGATAGCCATCGCCATACTCGTCGGCCCAAGGGTTCAGGGCAACCTGAACACGCACCATGCGGTACGGCTCTGCAACAAGCGCAAACACACTCATGACAATGACGAGAATGATCACGCCGATGATAAACTTGGGGTCTAGGCCCGCAAATAACGCCATACACATGAGGGTCAGTGAGATGATCAAGACGGTGCCATAATCGGGCTGGATAAAGATCAAAAAGAGCGAAATGCCCAAGTAGACGACCATCTTACGAAGGAACTCGTTGATGTTGCCACCGGGCGAAAAGAAACGGTCGAGTATGATGGCCGAATACGCGATGGCAAACGGCTTTAAAAACTCAGACGGCTGGAACTGAATACCGGCGATGTTGAGCCAGCGCGTGGCGCCACGGCTGCCACTGCCGACAAGAAATACCGCAAACAGCAAGAGAATCATGCCGATAAGGAAGACCCTAAGTACATCTTCCCCAAACCAGCTGTCCGGCAAGACGCGAACGATCGCAACCATGGCAAGCACGCCAACCCCGGCAAAGGTAGCCTGTCGAACCAGGAAAAACGTCGCCGAGCCGTTCTCGTGCAATGCCTCGACCGATGACGCCGAGTACACCATCAGCAGACCAAAGCACACTAAAGTAAACAGGCACGCCATGAATATCAAACGAGGGCGCATGATGCGGGCGGGGACGCCGGCAATATAGCGTTCGCTGAGCGTCTGCCCGCCGCGACCGGAACGCGGCGTACTGCGCTGCGAGGAAGCACGGTCCGAGTCGGGCCTCCTCATACCTTGTCGGGGGCTCTCCTCTCTCACCGGCGGCCCCTATTCCATTTGCGATTTCGCTGCGGCGGCAAGCTGGGCCACGTAGTCCTTAAACACGCGGCCGCGCTCCTCGTAGCCCGAGAACTCATCGAACGAAGAACAGGCGGGAGAAAGCAGGATCACGTCGCCTCGGCTCGACAGCGAACGGGCAACGTCGACGGCGTCGCGCAGGTCGTCAGCCTGAGCGATATCAACGTCACCATCGACATCGGCCTCGTCCATAGCGGCGGTAAAGCGCTCGCGCGCATCGCCAAAGCAGACGACCGATCGCACGTTGTCCATGACAACGCGGGCGAAGGACTCGAGTGGCGTGCCCTTATCGTGACCACCGAGCAGCAAGATCACGTCGTCGTCGGGAAACGCCGTCAGGGCCTTTTCGACCGCATCGGTGTTCGTTGCCTTGGAATCGTTGACGAAGCGCACGCCATCGATCTCGCCACAGGGCTCAACGCGGTGCTCCAGCGGCTGGAATGAGGCCAGGCCGCGACACACACCGTCGACATCGGCACCGACGGCCAGGGCAGCCGTGGCAGCGCACAGGGCATTGATGACATTGTGATGTCCGGAGATTTTGAGCTCGGACGTGGCGATGAGCGGGGTCTCGACGCCCTTCAGGCGAATGACCATCTTGCCATCGCGCACAAATGCGGCGTCCTCGCCCGCAGGCTCGTCAAAGGCGACCTTGCAGATGCGACGACCCGGCGTGTAGACATACTCATCGAATTCATGGATACCGGCATCCTCGACGTCGATAACCACAAGGTCATCATCGACCATATTCTCGAAGAGCTTAATCTTGGCGAGCGCATAGTTCTTATGGCTCTTGTGCCAGCCCAGATGGTCGGGGGTGATGTTGAGCAGCACCGCCACACGGGGGTGAAGCTCCTGGGTCGTTGCGATCTGATAGCTCGAAAGCTCAGCTACAAACCACTCGTTATGCGCGCGGTCGTCGATTTCGTTCACCGGAGGCTCACCGATATTACCGACAGCAACGCTCGCCTCGCCCGCTGCCTTAAGCAGGTAGTCGGTCAGCGACGTGGTGGTCGTCTTGCCATTGGTGCCCGTAATGGCGATCCAATTTTTGGGAGACAGGCGGTAGGCAAACTCGGGCTCACCCATGATCTGGGCAGCGTGATCGCGGCCAGCCTTAAAGAATGCCGAGAACTCCGAGATGCCCGGACACGTCACACATACATCAAACGCGCCCTCGACCTGCTCGGTTCCGTAGACAAACGATACCCCGCGCGCCTCGAGCGAGCGCGTGGCATCATTGGGCTCGGACGTGCCGCCACCGTACACGGTAACGGTACTCACGCGCTCGGGGTGCGCAAGCGCCCAGCGAGCGACATCAAGACCGGACTTACCCTGGCCCAAGACGAGCAGGCTAAAGGAATCTGCAAGAGGCATGAAAAACCACTATCCCAACTGGAAAAACAGGGCAAGGCCCAGAGCGCCAAAAGCGGCAGCGACAATCCAAAAACGGATGACGACCTTAGTCTCGGCCCATCCCTTCTTCTCGAAATGATGATGAATGGGCGCCATAAGGAAGACGCGCTTATGCGTAAAGTGGAAGTAGACGACCTGAATCATGACCGACAGGGTCTCGACGATAAACAGGCCGCCGATGATGAGCGAGACGACCTCGGTGTTGGTCATAATGGACGTGCAGGCAAAGGCTGCACCCAAGGCAAGAGAGCCGGTATCACCCATAAAGATGCTCGCCGGATAGCAGTTGAACCAAAGGAAGCCCAGGCAAGCACCAGCACATGCGGTACAGAAGATAGACAGGTTTACGTCACCGTGCAAAAACGCCATGGCAGCCATGGCAAGCATGGCAATCATAGAGGTGCCACCGGCAAGGCCGTCCAGGCCATCGGTCAGGTTCACGGCATTAGAAAGACCGGCGATCATCAGCCAGCAAAAGACGATGTAGAGCCACGGAAAGGTAAGGCCACCAATGGTGGTCGAGAAGATACCGAGGTCAATCGTCAGACCGCCGGGAAAACGAATCTCGGGGGCAACGCCGCACCAGCTGACGGCAAGCACGGTAAACGTGACGCAGATGATGGTGAGACCGATCATCTTGGCGTGGGGCGTCAGGCCGAGCGAACGACCGTGCGTGACAGATGTCAAATCGTCGATAAGGCCCAGAACGCCGGTTGCAAGCGTGGCAAGCAGCACGAGCACAAGCTCGGTGGTGAGCTTGCCCATCAAAAGGCACGTCAGCGAAACGGCTACGAGAATGACAACGCCGCCCATGGTGGGCGTGCCCTGCTTAATCAGGTGGCGTTTGGGTCCATCGGCGCGGACCTGCTGGCCGATACCCTCGACCTTAAGAAGCTTGATCCACCACGGCATGAGCAGCAGCGCAATGGCGGCGGCGATGCCAAGTCCCAAAAAGGCCTGGTATGTAGGATACGCGGGGTTCCCGAACATGGGCTAGCACACACCTTCCACAAAGCGGTCGAGCTCGACAAAGCGAGAGCCCTTGACCAGCACAACGTCATGTTTCTCAAGTGCGCCGGCCATACGGTCGAGCACCTGCTGATAATCGGAGAACACCTGGATGCGGTCCTCGTCCATGCCCATCATGCGCGCGGCTTCGGCCATACGAGCGGCCAGCTCACCGCCCACGCACGCCAGCATATCGAGCTTCTTAGCCGCGGCATAGGCGCCCACCAGCTCATGCATGCGGGGGGCCTCGTCGCCCATTTCGCCCATCTCGCCCAGAATCGCCATTCGAGAGCCAGAACACGAAAGCGAGCACAGCAGGTCAAGGCCAGCAGCCATGGATTCGGCGCTGGCGTTATACGAGTCGTCGATAATGCGGGCACCGCTCTTGGCGTGTTTGATCTCCTGACGATGACCGGTAATCGCGATACCCCTAAAGGCAGCGTCGATCTGCTCGGGGGTCACACCCAAACGATAGGCAACTGCGGCGGCTTTAACGGCATTGGGAACGGACTGGACGCCGGGAATGGCGAGCATGGTGTCAACGGACTCACCCATGCCAAAGTCAAGCGTAAAGACCGGGCGGCCCTCGTCATCAATGTGAATGCCGCGGGCGCAAACCTCATCAACATCCGAAACACCCGCCAGCATCACGTCGATACCCGCGGGCTCGGCAAACGTCTCACGAATGAACGGGGTGAAGTCGTCTTCGCCGCCCAAAACCAGCAACGGGAGAAGGTCGTCGGCGGCACACATGCCCCCAACAATCTCGGACTTAGCGCGGGCGATATTCTCGCGACTTCCCAGGATTCCAATATGAGAGGTGCCGATCTTGGTCACGATGGCAAGGTTGGGATTGGCGGACCGAGAAAGGCGCTCGATCTCGTGAAAATGGTTCATACCCATCTCGAGAACCAGCACCTCGGTGTCGGCAGGAGCGGCCAAAACCGTGAGCGGCATACCGATCAGATTGTTGAAATTACCCTTGGTGGCCCAAACGCGATAGCGCTTGGCAAGCACTGCCGCAAGGACATCCTTGGTCGTCGTCTTACCGATAGAGCCGGTAATGCCAACCACGAGGCAGCCAAGCTGCGTGCGATAGGCATGTGCCAGGCGCAGCAAAAATTCCTCGGGATCATCGGTGTGTAGGATGGCGCAGCCCTTACGCTGAGCCAGCGATACAAGCTCGGCATTGGGCTCGCGCGTCATCACAACAGCGCCGGCGCCCGATTCGATGGCGCGGGAAGCAAAATCGTTGCCGTCGACTTTTTCACCCGGAAAGGCAACAAAAATCGTGCCTTCCTCAACCTGGCGCGAGTCGATAACGCACCCACGGCATACCCGATCGGCTTCTCCCGTCACGGTCCGGGCCCCTGTTGCGGCCGCGAGGTTGTTGACGGCGATCTCTATCATTGCAGCTCCCCTGTAAACCTAATAATGCTATCGGCGTATTGTATCCCAGCGCCGCGCATGCGTGGTGCAGGGCATGTGAACACCCTCCAGATTAATCGACAGCCCTTTTCAGGATTGTAACCCCCTACTTGGTGCGTGGGATACCCAACACATCGAGCGCGTTAGCCATAATGATCTGGAACGGCACGGCGGCAGCATCCGAACCGCTCGGCGTTCCGTCGAGCGTGATATAGCACAAAACCTTGGGTGCTTGCGCCGGGGCAAACCCCATAAAGGACGACATATAGCTCGCTTTGAGGTAGCCGCCTTTTTCATCGGCGCGCTCGGCCGTACCGGTCTTACCCGCCACGTCGTAACCGTCGACGGCGCCCCCGACACCCGTGCCCTCGGAAACGACCGTCTGCATGCACGATATCACCTGGGCGGCGGCGTCCTCAGAAATCGCCTGCTCGCCCTCGCCCCAGTCCTTCTCCTCGCCTTTGCTGGATTTATAAAAGTGCGGCGTCATCATCACGCCGCCGTTGGCAATGCCGCCCACGGCGCGCGCAATCTCGATCGGCGAGACAGACAGCGCTTGGCCAAAACTCATCGAGCCCAACGTGGCACCGTCATACTGGTCACGCTCCTTGACAATGCCAAGGCTCTCGCCGGGAAAATCGATGCCCGAACTGTGTCCAACGCCCCATTTGTCCACGTACGCGGCAAAATCGTCCGCGCCGATCTTACGCCCGACCAATACAAAGCCAACATTGGATGAGCGGCGCATCATCTCGCGCACATCCATGGTCATGGCGTAGTCACGCTTATCGACATCGGTGACGGTATCGTCGCCGACCTTAATGCTCGCCGGCACCTCAAACGACGTACTCGAGCGCACGACGCCCAAGTCGAAACCCGCACCTGCAACGAGCGTCTTAAAGACCGAACCGGGTTCATACGCATCGGTGACCAAGCGCAAGTTCATATCCTCGGTCTTGGCGTTCTCCAGATTGGTCGGGTCGTAGGTCGGATACGAACAGGCGGCCAGAATCTCGCCGGTAGTAGGGTCTGTCACCAAAGCCGAACCGTTCTTGGCTTTGGTCTTCTCGACCGCCTCCGCCAGAGCGTCCTCTGCTGCACGCTGGATATTGACATCCAGCGTCGTCACGATGTCAACGCCATCGATGGCGGCAACCTTTTTATAGGCGCCACCCGCAATATAGCTATCGTCCCTCGCACGCTCTCGTACCAGCGTGCCGTTTGTTCCGGTCAGCAATTTGTCATATTGCTTTTCAAGTCCCGTTAGGCCCACGTTGTCAACGTTCACCACGCCTAGAACCTGCGAAGCCAGATTGCCGTATGGATACACCCGCTTCATCGCCTGCTCAAAGAGCACGCCGGGCAGATTTTTCTTCTTCAATGCCGCGGCATCGTCCTCGTCTACCTGGCGCTTGATATACACCCAGGTGCCATCGGACTGAACCAGCTTGCGGCAAGTCTTCTTATCGATTCCAGTCGCCTTAACCAAGGCCGATACCGTTTTATCGACATCCTCGATCAGCTGTGGATTCACGGCGACATTGCTGCACTCGACCGACGACGTCAGCACGTTGCCGTTTCGGTCGTAGATCGTGCCGCGTTTGGCGTAAAGCGTCTCCGCAAGCAGGCGTCGAGCATCGGCGCGCCCGCGCAACTCATCGGCATTTACGATCTGGTAGTCGGTAAGGCGGATGGCGTCCGCAGCCAGGCCCAAACCGATACAACCCATGACGACATTACGGCGAGGCAATGGCGTCCCCGTAAGCCATTCGGTCGAAGATCGTCTATTCGATCTGCTATTGCGTACTTGAGGGTCATCCGAGCCGCGAAGGCGCGACGTTGGGTCGTTGCCACGATTCGACCCCAAGTTGTAAGATGACCGACCCGATCCTTGATAACCAGAACGTCCCCGCGAAGAGGGACGTCCCTGCCCGCGACTCCCGTCTGGACCGCGGTGATAATCATTTGTCATACTCAGCTACCGCCTTATTACTGGACAGCCGCAGCCGAGCTAGCGCCCGCGGCTGCATCCTGCGAAAAATCAAGTGTAACGCTCTCACTGGGCTCCACCATGCCATAAGCGCCCGCAAGATCGCGAATGCGCGTATCGGCACCATAAACAGAGTGCATGACCTCAAGGTCAGAGCTCTCATCGGTCGCCTTCTCGAGCGTGTTGGTAAGCTCGGCGTTGCTGTTGAGCACCTGGGCCGTAACGCTTGCAAGCGCCACGCGGGCGACGCCAATCGTCATGAAGATAGCCGCAATGATGCAAAACGTTTTAAGAACGCTCATGAAAACCGGGCTTACCGCCTGGTTTGCCTGACGGCCCGCGCCCGTGTAGACATCAAAGCGCGGTGTGCGCTGCTCACGAGGAGCAGCGGGCGCCTGCGGTGCCTCGCGGTAGGCGGGCATGGCGTTCATATCATAGGCGAGTGCTGCGTTTGAGGTGTTGTAGCCCATGATATGCCGCCTCCCATCCCGAGTACGTTGGTAGTGTGTTTAAGCTTCGTTTATGGCGCGAGCGGGAGGTCCAATATCGCGCGCGTAACGCTACAAGCGCTCCGCCACGCGGATTTTGGCTGATCTCGCCCGAGGGTTGCGCGCAACCTCATCGGGTTGGGCAACCAAGGGTTTGCGGGTGATGACCTTGAGTATCGGCACGTTGCCGCACACGCACACCGGAATCTCCGGCGGACACGTGCACCCCTGGCTCATCTCCTTAAAGTGGTTCTTTACGATACGGTCCTCGAGCGAGTGATACGAGATGACGCAGATGCGTCCGCCCGGGTTGAGCCACCTGGTGGCGGCGTCAAGTCCTCTCTCGAGCACATCGAGTTCATGATTGACCTCGATGCGAATGGCCTGGAAACTTTTCTTGGCCGGGTGTCCGCCATGCCGACGAGCGGCAGCCGGAATGCCAGCCTTGATGATCTCGACAAACTGACCGGTGGTTTCAATCGGTTCGGACTCGCGTCGACGCACGATCTCGCGTGCGATCTGCGAGGCGAACTTCTCTTCGCCATAGACGCGTAGAATCCGGGCGAGGTCGTGTTCGTTATAGGTGTTGATGACCTCAGCTGCGTTTAGGGTGTTGTTACCCGGATCCATCCGCATGTCCAATGGGGCATCTTCGTTATACGAAAAGCCCCTGCCAGGGATATCGAGTTGCGGTGACGAAACGCCCAAATCGAACAGGAAGCCATCGACCCCGGGCACCTCGGCCGAGCAAAGCAGCTCGTCCAAGTCGCCAAAGTTGCCCTTCAGCAGCTGATGCGGGACGCCGGGGACCTCGCGGTCCAGACGGGCACCAGCGGCCTCGAGGGCCATGTCGTCCTGATCGACGCCAAGCAAAAGACCCGTCTCCCCCACCTGCGCGGCCATCTTTACCGAATGACCGGCACCGCCAAGGGTGCAATCGCAGACGACAGATCCGCTCTTTAGCTGCAGCGACTCAAGCACTTCGCCGAGCATGACAGGTTCATGCCGATATTCTTGTGTCAAGATCCCACGCTCCATCCGTTACTCATGCCTTGCCCTTACGAGAAGAAGAGGTCCAGCAGAGCCTCATCGTCATCGTCCTCATCGGCCGTAGCACGGTCCCAAACCTCGAGGTGGTCGTAGTTGCCCACAACCGTGACCTCGCGGTCGAGGTTCGCCTGCTTGCGGAGAGACTCAGAAAGACCGATACGACCGGCGCTGTCCACATCCATCGAGGTGGTGCGCTTGTTGATCGCCCTCATGAGTTTCTGGTCGTTGATGTCACGAGGGTTAAAACCCTCGTGGCCCTCACGACCCGCGAAGAGTCCTTCGACCCACTTATCGAAGGCCTCGGCAGAGAACACGTACAGAGCATCGACATCCAGGGCTTTGAACACGCGAACATGCTCTCCAAGCTCCTCGCGAAGGGGTGCAGGCAGGGACAGACGACCTTTTGCATCGAGATTGCGCTCGTATGCACCCGTCATTCCCATGTGCGCCCTCCCCTCGGTTACTCAGATGGCACGTACGCGGGGAACCACCCCGCCTGTCGACGTCATTAATAATATGGGGAACTGCCCCATTTTTCAACATCTTTCCCCACACCTTCCCCCACAACACCCCACCACTCCACCCTTTATGTGCTGTAAAACACCCTCGATCATATGTTCGAAAACACAACATGTTGTGTTTACAGCAAAGCCGGGATGCCATCTGTAGCAGCCCGGCTTTCAACCTCAACCTTCAAGTTGACCTTGAGGCGAATTTTGTGTCCCTTTACGCGCCGTTCACATCGCCCCCCAAACTTCCCCACCAACGTCACGCGCGACCCACCGGCGCATCGGCGCAAGACAAAAGATGGGGCGGGCCCCAGATTGCCGATACGCGCACAAAACCGCGTCACGACAACCTGGGGTCCGTCCCCCATTAGTTGTAAATATGCAGGTCAAAGAGTCGCTAGCGATGCGCCAACGGATGAGCCGCCAGGTAGACCTCGGTCAGCTGCGTGCGGTCGACATGCGTGTAGACCTGTGTGGTCGAAATGTCGGCATGTCCCAAAATCTCCTGTAGCACGCGCAGGTCGGCACCGCCCGCAAGCATATGGGTCGCAAAGGAGTGACGCAAGGTATGAGGATGAAGCCCCACCAGTCCCACCTGACGCCCGTATCGCTCGCATATGACGTGAACACTCTGACGCGACAGGCGACCACCGTTCTTATTTAAAAAGACTGCCGGCGTCTTTGACCCGCGGGCATGAGCGGCCAGGCGCCGACGCCCATCAGCAATATATTGAGCCATAGCCCGTGCGGCACTTCCCGCGAGTGGGGCAAGCCGCTCCTTCGAGCCCTTGCCGCGCACCAGCACAAAGCCGTCGTCAAAATGGACGTCGCCCACATCGAGCCCCACCAACTCGCTCACGCGCAGGCCACATCCATAGAGCACTTCCAAAATGGCATGGTCCCGCAAACCCATCTCCCCTTCCGGGAAATCTTGGTCGAGGAGCGCCGAGACATCCCCTACCGAGAGACACTCCGGAAGGCGCTCCGCCTTTTTGGGCAGGCGCAGTGCAGCCGTCGGGTTTTGGGCGACGATTCCATCGCGAACCAAAAAGGCATGCAAACCTTTCACGGCCGCAACTGCACGCTCCACCGAGGCATCGGAGTAGCCCCCGTCGCGCCGATCACCGACAAAACCCTCTATTATCTGACGGTTCACGCCTTCAAAGGACTCAACACCGGCCCGCTCCAGGTAGGAACAGTAAGTCGTCAAGTCACGACGATATGCCGCGATCGTATTGCGCGCCAAGCCTCGCTCGACCGCAAGGTAATCAAGATACTCCCCCGTCACCGTATCGAGCAACGAGGGAGTATCTTCGGTATGTCTTTCGTTCGCTGACACCCTTAGTCCGTCGCGAGGTTCATGGGCGTCACCTGCAGGCGATCGACACCCTCGTGCTGGCCAATCGAGGCGCGCACGAACTCGCGGAACAGAGGCTGCGGCTTGGTCGGACGGCTCTTAAACTCGGGGTGGGCCTGGGTGGCCACATACCACGGATGCACGTCACGCGGCAGCTCGACCATCTCGACCAGACGCTCGTCAGGCGAAAGACCCGAGATAACCAAACCCGAGTCCTCGAGCTGGTCGCGGAAGGCATTGTTGAACTCAAAGCGATGACGGTGGCGCTCATAGACAAGCTCCTCGCCATAGGCCTCGCGCGCAAGGGTATCGGCAGCGAGCTTGCACGGATAGGCGCCCAGGCGCATGGTGCCGCCCTTCTCGGTCACGTCCTCCTGCGAGCTCATCAGGTCAATCACGCTAAACGGACCGTCCGGATCGAACTCGGAGGAGCTAGCGCCGGCAAGGCCGACCACGTTGCGGGCAAACTCGCACACGGCGACCTGCATGCCCAGACAAATGCCCAGATACGGAATCTTATGCTCGCGAGCAAACTCGGCAGCAAGAATCTTGCCCTCCAGGGCACGCTTGCCAAAGCCGCCGGGCACCAAAATGCCCGATGCGTCGCCCAGCACCTCGGAGACGTTCTGCTCGTCGAGGCTCTCGCCGTCGACCAGCTGCACGTCCACATGACGATCATAGAAAACGCCTGCATGATGCAGGGCCTCGATAACCGACAGGTAGGCATCGGGGAGCTGGGTATACTTGCCCACAACGGCGATCTTGACCTTGTCGGCATGGTGGTTGGCATGATTCTGTTTGCGCAGGAACTCGTTCCACTCGCTCATGTCGCGCTCGCGCGGGTCCAAGCCCAGGCGCTCGCAAATGCGCAGGTCAAAGTCCTGCTCGGCGAGCAGCTGCGGCACATCGTAAATACTCGCGCAATCTTCGTTGGTAAAGACGCAGTCGGTATCGACGTCGCAGAAGCTTGCGATCTTGCCACGGATGGCATCGTCGATATGGTGATCAGAACGCAGCACAATGATGTCGGGCTGAATGCCAAAGCTGCGAAGCTCCTTGACCGAATGCTGCGTGGGCTTGGTCTTGACCTCGTGCGCGGCGGCGATATAGGGGACGAGCGACACGTGGATGTAGCAGACGTTCTCGGGACCGGCCTCTTTACGATACTGGCGGATGGCCTCCACGAACGGCTGCGACTCGATATCGCCAATCGTGCCGCCCAGCTCGGTGATGACCACGTCGGAACCGGTCTGCTCCTCGATGCGGCGGAACTTATCCTTAATGGCGTTGGTGACGTGCGGAATCACCTGAACGGTGCCGCCTAAAAAGTCACCGCGACGCTCGCGGGCAATCAGGCTCTTGTAGATAGCGCCGGTCGTAAAGTTGGAATCACGGGTCAGATTCTCGTCAATAAAGCGCTCATAATGGCCCAGGTCCAGGTCGGACTCGTAGCCATCCTCGGTCACGAAGACCTCACCATGCTGAAACGGGCTCATGGTGCCGGGGTCGACGTTCAGATACGGGTCGGCCTTCTGCATCGTCACCTTGTAGCCGCGCGATTTGAGCAGACGGCCCAACGAGGCCGCAGTGATGCCCTTACCCAAGGACGAAACTACGCCGCCGGTTACAAACACATGCTTGGTCATATTGAATTACCTGCGCTTCCCGTAGAAGTTTTCCATTCACATCTTACGGGTCTTCATTGTAATACTCGAAAAGCAAGCCGCTCGCTATTTTTCACCCGCATGCCCGCATTTCTCCATCTCGAAACAAAACACCGCCCAAGTAGCTTTGGGCGGTGCAGGCTCGTCGAAACTGCCGTGTTGTTACCGATCGGCAGTCTCATCCTTCAACATATCTTGAACAAGCATGCCGGCACGAACACCCTTAAGGTACCACTCGCCTCGCCCGGTCAGGCATATGCCATTTGCAAGCTGGCCGCCATCATCGTTATAACGAGAAACGACCTCGATAAGGCCTTCAGAATCCAAACGGTCGATTGCAGCGCGGGCACGATACGGCGAAACCCCTACGCACTCGGAGAGTGTCTTGCGCGAGAAACCGTACGGCACACCGTTTCCCTTAGATTGCCGAGCGATCTCCATCAGCACCAGCACCTCGACACGCTTCATATCGTTGACACTCGCACGACCCTTGCCCGCCATGGCAGCCTCCTCAAACCGAGCACGAGCATCAAAAGCACCGCGCATGACCGGCGCATCCCTCGATGGCCGGCAACATCCATCATGGGTAGCCCCGCAAAGGATGTATCCACTGAGGTAATTGTATACCGCGCAAATCGCTTTTGGGCAGGTAAACGGCCTAAATTTCGGCAAATTAAGCCCTAAAAACCCCTAAGCGCCGCATCGAGTGCGCACTCCGATGCGGCGTCTCATCTCAATCTTAGCGATGGAAGAAACCGCGGCGCTCAAACTTGGGCTCACAGCACACGTTAATGCCCAGCTTGCGCAGCACCGTCTCGTCCGTAGGCGAGATAATCACGCTAAAGAAGGCGTCGCAGCCGCGCAGCTGCTCAAGACCCGAAAGAACACGAGTAGCCGTCTCGCTCGTGGCCGAGGTGATAGAGAGCGCCATGAGCGTCTCGTCGGTGTGGAGACGCGGGTTTTTGCTGCCAAGGAAATGCGTCTTGAGCTTGCTGATAGGCTCAATCGCCTCATCGCTGATGACCTCGAGCTCAAGATCGACGCCCGAAACATGCTTAAGCGCGTTCATGATGAGCGAGCTCGCGGCACCCAGACGCGTTGAGGTCTTTCCGGTCACTACCGAACCGTCCGGCATCACCATGGCGCCCACGGGACCGCCCGTCAGTTGCTCCCTGGTGAGAGCAGCCGAGCGTGCCGGCGAATAGTTCTTGTCGATGCCGGCTTTTTTCATAATGAGTTTGAGACGGTCGACCTGCTCATCGCCCACGCCAGTACGGCGCACGCTTTCAACCGCGGCAAAATAGCGGCGCACGATCTCCATCTTGGAGGCATCTCGGCATGCATCGTCATCGGTAATGGCAAAACCGACCATATTGACGCCCATGTCCGTGGGGCTCTGATAGGGGCTCTCGCCCAAGATCTTTTCCATCAGGGCGCGAACAACCGGGAACGCCTCAACGTCTCGGTTGTAGTTGACCGTGGTCTTGTTATATGCCTCAAGGTGGAACGAGTCGATGATGTTGGCGTCATCGAGGTCTGCCGTGGCAGCCTCATAGGCAATGTTCACGGGATGCGTGAGGGGGAGATTCCAGACCGGGAAGGTCTCAAACTTGGCATAGCCGGCAGCGGTGCCATGCTTGTGCTCGTGATACAGCTGCGACAGGCAGGTGGCGAGCTTACCCGAGCCAGGGCCGGGCGCCGTCACGACAACGAGCGGACGCGTGGTCTCGACAAACTCGTTCTTGCCGTAGCCTTCATCAGAAACGATCAGGTCGACATCGTGCGGATAGCCCTCGATGGGATAGTGCAGCTTGGCGGGAATGCCGAGCGCGTTTAGACGATTGCGGAAGACGTCGGCAGCGGGCTGACCGGCATACTGCGTGATGACCACGGCGGCAACGGCAAATCCGTTCCCGCGGAACAGATCGACCAGACGCAGGACGTCCTCGTCATAGGTAATGCCCAAGTCGCCACGGGCCTTGTTCTTCTCGATATGGTTAGCATTGATTGCGATGATGACCTCGACGTCGTCGGCAATGCTCTTGAGCATGCGGAACTTGCTGTCCGGTTCAAAACCCGGCAGCACGCGGCTCGCATGATAGTCATCGAACAGCTTGCCGCCAAACTCCAAATACAGCTTGCCGCCAAACTGCGAGATGCGCTCCTTAATGTGAGCAGCCTGCAGCTCGATATACTTCGCGTTGTCGAAACCCTGGCGCATGTATGGCTCCCGTCCCGTTTCCATTTAATGTCCTAGGCGATTATAGCGGAGCAGACCCTCCCCCACCGACGAGGCCGGGGCAGCTAATTTGGGACGGGGCTTTTTTGACTACTCCCACATAAAGGGTAGTCAAAAAAGCCCCGTCCCAAATTAGCTGCCCCAAACGCACTTCCCCTGCACCAACAATGGCAACATCGCAGGTTGAGCATAAGTCAGCGAGCGCCGTCCAGAACGTACAATTTGTCATTCTGGGCGGCGCGCAGCGTCAACTGGTTGCGCGGTTCGTAGAACCGCGCAACATAAGAGCGCCCCCTCCCGCGCACGGAACGGGAGGGGGCTAAAGGTAGGAGTCTACCGGTGGGTTGACCCCACCGGACAGACGATGACCAAGTGATCCTCTACAGGATCGTCAAGGTTTCCGTGGGGCACCCGTTGGGTACTTAGATCAACACGCAGGCGACGGTCAGGATGATGGCGCAGACGACGGAGAGAACGACGATGAGCTTAAGGGCAAACTTGAGCCAGGTCGTCCACTCGATCTTGGCCAGGGCGAGACCGCCCATGATGGCACCGGAGGTCGGGGTGAACAGGTTCACGACACCGATGGCGGCGGAGAAGATCATGACCATGACCTCGGGCGAGAAGCCGAGCTTAACAGCCAGCGGTCCCATGATGGGCATGGAGACGGTAGCCATACCAGAGGTCGAGGGGATCAGGAAGGACAGGCCGAAGTAGACCAGGAAGCTCATGGGAGCGAAGATCACGCCGGACAGACCAGCCAGGGCACTGGCGGCAGCGTCGAGGACGTAGACGTCGAGACCGGTGTTGGCCATGAGGACGGAGATGCCACGGGCGAGGGCGATGACGAGAACAACGGACATCATGTCGGCAGCGCCGGTGATGAAGGTGTTAACGATCTGCTTCTCGGACAGGCCACCGATGATACCGATCAGGATAGCCATGAGGAAGAACCAGGTGGAAGCCTCGTCGAAGTACCACTGGCCAATGGGCAGGCCGGTGATCAGGGCAGACCAGCCCTGGACGACGGTGTTACCGTCGGCATCGTAGACAGCGCCAGCGTCAAAGAAGTTGGCAACGCCCTCGTTGAGGTCGGCCAGCGGAATGAAGCCGACGATCATGACGACGAAGGTGAAGGCGAAGGCGATCAGAACACCCTTCTGACGACCGGTGAGCTTGACCTCCTTGTTAACCTCGGAAGCAGCCTTGCCGTGAGCCTCTTCGGCGTCCTTGAGCTCCTGCATCGACAGGATGGTGGAACCCTTGTCAGCCTTGACCTTCTTGGCATAGCCCATGACGAAGAAGATGGAAATGGCCGTGGTAACAATCCACAGGACGGCACCGAGGCCGATGATGATGGACTGGTTGACCTCAATGCCAACGCCGGTCAGAGCGTCGACGGCAGCGCCGACGGCGAACGGGTTAACCGTGGAGCCCAGGCAGCCGCAGCCAGCGCCGAGCAGGACGGTAGCGGCGCCGACCATGGGGTCGAAGCCGGCAGCCATCATGGTAGCGGCGAGCAGGGCGTAGAAGGGAACGGTCTCCTCGCACATACCATAGGTGGTACCACCGAGGGAGAAGATGAGCATAAGGACAGGAACGAGCATGATCTCGTTGCCCTTAAGCTTCTGCACCAGAACGGCGATGCCGTTGTCCAGAGCGCCAGTCTCGGTCATCATACCGAGGAAGCCGCCGAGGATCATAACGAAGAGGCAGACGGGCAGAGCGTCAGCGAAGCCCAGAATCGGGGCGGTGCAGAAATCGCTCAGGCGGGCTGCAGTAACAGCGCCGCCGGACGTGCCGGAGACGATAACGGTAATCACTGCAACAATTGCCAGCAGAGCTAGAAGAATGGTGAACGATGAAGGCATACCGCGCTTTTTCTTAGCGGTCTCAGTCATAGTTCTCATCCCCCCTTCATAAATCAATTAACTTTCTCGCGCGAAGCGGATCTTCCGTGCCGTGCCCACCGCCCGACGCAAGATATTTACCAGACAAACCGCTCGGGGTGTGCAGCAATACACCCCGAGCGAAATGCTTAAAGGCTCTTACTTGAGCGTTGCGTACATGACAGCCTTGATGGTGTGCATGCGGTTCTCGGCCTCGTCGAAAACCTTGGAAGCGGGGCTCTCGAAGACCTCGTCGGTGACCTCCTGCTCGGTAATGCCGAACTGCTCGCACTTCTCGGCGCCAATCGTGGTGTTGGTGTCGTGGAAGCTGGGCAGGCAGTGCAGGAAGATGGCACCCGGGTTGGCCATAGCCATGACCTCGGAGGTGACACGATACGGGGTGAGCTGAGCGATGCGCTCGGCCCAGACCTCGTCAGGCTCGCCCATGGAGACCCACACGTCGGTGTAGATAACGTCGGCACCGGTGACGCCGTCCTTGACGTCGGTGGTCAGCTTGATGGTGCAGTCGTTAGCCTCGGCGATGGGCTTGCAGGCCTCGATGACGTCGTCAGCGGGCATGCACTCCTCGGGGCCACAGGCCACGAAATTCATGCCGAGCTTGGAGCAGACAACCATGAGGGAGCGAGCAACGTTGTTCTTGCAGTCGCCCATGAAGACGAGGGTCTTGCCCTTGATGTCGTAGTTGAAGTTCTCCTGGACGGTCAGGATGTCGGCGAGCATCTGGGTGGGATGCCACTCAGTGGTCAGGCCGTTCCACACGGGCACGCCGGACTTAGCGGCGAGCTCCTCGACGTCGTCCTGGGCAAAGCCACGGAACTCGATGCCGTCATACATGCGGCCGAGAACGCGGGCGGTGTCCTCGATGGACTCCTTCTTGCCCATCTGCGACGAACCCGGATCGAGGTAGGTGACGCCCATGCCCAGATCCATGCCGCCGACCTCGAAGGCGCAGCGGGTACGAGTGGAGGTCTTCTGGAAGAGCAGAACGATGTTCTTGCCCTCGAGATAGCGATGCGGAACGCCAGCGCGCTTCATGTCCTTGAAGTTCTTGGAGAGCTTGAGCAGGTACTCGATCTCCTCGGTGGTGAGGTCGAGGAGCTTGAGGAAGCTACGGCCAGAGAGGTTAACACCCATGGTTCGTTTCCTTTCGAAAAAATAAATTACGCAAGTATTCGTGTTGCCCGTTTGACGGGCGAAACCGGTGCGGTTGTAGGGGGACCGCACCGGAAACGGAAAGACTTAGAGGTCCTCGCGCCAGAAGGGCATGCTCATGCAGCGCGGGCCGCCACGGCCGCGGGAGAGCTCGGCGGAGGGCACGACGAGAAGGTCCAGGCCCTCCTTGTACAGCACGTCGTTGGTGACGGTGTTGCGGGCGTAGACGCAGATCTTGCCGGGCTCGACGCACAGGGTGTTGGAGCCGTCGTTCCACTGCTCGCGGGAGGCCGCGATCGGGTCGCCGCCGCCGCAGGGGATCAGCTTGACCTGGTCGACGCCGGTGGCGTCCTCCAGGACGTGCTCGAGGGTGTCCTCGATCAGGCGGATGTTCACGTCGCCCGGGTTCTTGCCGGCGGTCAGCTCGTAGACGCGCAGGGTGCCCATGATGGCGGGGTGGATCGTGAACTTATCGACGTCGATCTGGGTGAAGACCGTGTCGAGGTGCATGAAGGCGCGCGAGACCGGGATGTCGAAGGCCAGGATGCGCTCGACCTTGGAGTCGGAGTTCCAGAAGATGTTCTGGGCCATGACGTCGATAGCGGCGGCCTGGGTGCGCTGGGAGATGCCGACGGCGAGGGTCTTCTCGTTGATGTTCAGCACGTCGCCGCCCTCGGTGTGGAACTGGCAGTCGCGGCGGAAGTACAGGGAGACGTCCTTGTAGTCGGGGTGGTACTTGAAGACGTACTTGCCGTACAGGGTCTCGCGGTTGCGGGTGACCGAGTACATGCGGTTGAGGTTGACGCCCTCGCCGACGACCGCGAACGGGTCGCGGGTGAAGTAGAGGTTGGGCATCGGGTCGATGATCAGGTCGGACTCGGACTCGGAGTTGACCAGGGAGTCGAGGGTCGTGGAGGCCGTGAGGGGCATCTCGATCTCGGCCTTGGTCATGCCGGCCATGGTCTTCTTGACGAACTCGAGGTTGTCCTCGATGGAGTCCAGCTTCTCGCGGACGATCTGCGGCATGTGCTTCCCGCGGATGCCGGCCTCGGCGATGTACTGGTCGGTGAACTCGGCGCGGGCGCCGGGGACCTGGTCGAACACCTCGGCGACGAGGTTCTCGAGGTAGAGCACCTCGACGCCCTGGTCCCTCAGGATCTGGGCGAAGGTGTCGTGCTCCTGCTGCGCGACCTCCAGGAACGGGACGTCGTCGAACAGGAGCCGCTCGAGCTCGTCGGGCGGCAGGTTGAGGAGCTCGTCGCCGGGACGGTGCAGGCAGACCTTCCTGAGCTTGCCGATCTCGGAAGGCACGTGCAGACCTTTCGTCATGGCCTCCTACCTTTCTTTCGGGCCCTTGTCAGGGCCGATTCGTTAGCGCCCCTCCGTGTGAGGCGTTATTGCTGACGACATATTTATATCCAAAATCAACCCATACTTCCACCTTGCCCCCGAACGGTTTTTTATAGGGGGTGAACGGCATACACATATACTTCACGCATGGCACACTTTGATTTAATAAAGTTTATTTACGTGCTTAAACGCGTTTTCAATCCAAAAATCAAATGGAACTAAACTTTGTTAAACCACCCTCAGATTGCATATTTCGTGCAACGATTTGAATAGAATTCGCAATTCTTGCTGTCTCTCAACCATTTTAATTTTTATTCATAAAAAAGTTTGTCCTATTCATTTTTAGCAAACAGATTACCGTTTACCAGACGTTGGATACCGTTCACCGGAAACTTAGTATAAGGCCCGTCGAATACCCGATCGATCTTGCGTCCCCATTTGTAACAACTTGACTTTTCCGGCGGCAAAGACATGCAGACCCGCTCCCCAAAAGGGAGCGGGTCTGCATTCGGTACACCTAGGGCCAAGTAAGGTTTAGTCCTTCGAGGGCCTCAAGGGATTAGCGATCGAACTCGGCCAGAGCCTCGCCCAGAAGCCTCAGGCCCTCGCGAAGAACATTTTCGCTCGCGCAGTAGCCCAGGCGTGCGCCGCAGGGAAGCTCAAAACGGCTGCCGGGCACCAGCAGCACTCCCCTCTCGGACAACAGGCGCTTGCAGAACTCCTCGTCGTCCTCGGGAATATCAAGCTGGATAAACGAGGTAGACACGCCCTGCGGGGCCGTCCAGGAAACGCGATGTTGCGTATCGATCCAAGCCTGCGCGATATCGCGATTGCCAGACACGATCTTGCGGTTGCGCTCGAGAATCTTGTCCTTGTGCTCAAGCACATAGGTCGCCAGGGCATCGTTGAACACGCCGCCGCAGATCATGGTGTAATCGCGATAGGTACGGATGCGATTGGACACCTCTTCGTCGGCCACGACCCAACCCACGCGGGCTGCAGGCGTCGAATAGGTCTTAGACACCGAGTTGGTGACAATGGCCTTCTCATACACGTCGACCATCGACATAAAGGACTCGGTGTTCTCGAGCGGCAGATACACCTCGTCACACAGCACGTAGGCGCCCACCGAACGGGCGATCTCGGCAATCTGACCGAGCGTATCGGCATCAAGCACCGTACCGATGGGGTTCGATGCGTTATTGATGCAGATAAGCTTGGTGTTGGGGCGAACCAGGCGCTTGAGTTCCTCGATATCGGGCTTCCAGCCGAGCTCCTCGCGAAGCTCCCAATACTCGACCTCGGCGCCCAGTGTACGCGGGATCTCGTAGAGCGGCGCATAGGTAGGCCACTCGGCAATCACGTGGTCGCCGGGCTCGACAACGGCCATGATGGCGTTGAGGTTGGCACCCGTGCAGCCATTGGTCTGAAGAATGTGATCGGGATTGACCTCGCGACGATAGAGCTTGGCGACCTCGGCCTTAAAGTCGGGCGAGCCCTCGATCCAGCCGTAGTTCATCTTCTCGCGGTCCAGGCGCTCGTAGAAGGTAGCGCCGTCCTGCTCGTCGAGCGCGCGCAACTCGCCCATGGTAAGCGAGGAGATCGTCGACTGGGCGATATCCCACGTAGCGCTCTTCTCCCAAACGTTGAGCCATTCCTCAACGCCGATTGTCTTGATATCCATGGCTAGGCTCCAATCGCTAGAACACGGGGATGATGCCGGCAAAGGTCATGGGAATCGAGATGATGCCCAAAAGGCAAAGAAGCCGACACCGTTGGGGGGTATCAACGTGACTGCCCCTGGTCATATGGGCCGCCTTATCTGATGTTAATTAAGCTTCATTAAACAAGAACGGGGCGGTGCGAAAACCCGCACCGCCCCATTGGAAGACATCTAATGGCAGCTAGATGTTTGTATTAAGACCCGTACGGGTCTTTGAAAACCTTAGAGGTCCTCGCGCCAGAAGGGCATGCTCATGCAGCGCGGGCCGCCACGGCCGCGGGAGAGCTCGGCGGAGGGCACGACGAGAAGGTCCAGGCCCTCCTTGTACAGCACGTCGTTGGTGACGGTGTTGCGGGCGTAGACGCAGATCTTGCCGGGCTCGACGCACAGGGTGTTGGAGCCGTCGTTCCACTGCTCGCGGGAGGCCGCGATCGGGTCGCCGCCGCCGCAGGGGATCAGCTTGACCTGGTCGACGCCGGTGGCGTCCTCCAGGACGTGCTCGAGGGTGTCCTCGATCAGGCGGATGTTCACGTCGCCCGGGTTCTTGCCGGCGGTCAGCTCGTAGACGCGCAGGGTGCCCATGATGGCGGGGTGGATCGTGAACTTATCGACGTCGATCTGGGTGAAGACCGTGTCGAGGTGCATGAAGGCGCGCGAGACCGGGATGTCGAAGGCCAGGATGCGCTCGACCTTGGAGTCGGAGTTCCAGAAGATGTTCTGGGCCATGACGTCGATAGCGGCGGCCTGGGTGCGCTGGGAGATGCCGACGGCGAGGGTCTTCTCGTTGATGTTCAGCACGTCGCCGCCCTCGGTGTGGAACTGGCAGTCGCGGCGGAAGTACAGGGAGACGTCCTTGTAGTCGGGGTGGTACTTGAAGACGTACTTGCCGTACAGGGTCTCGCGGTTGCGGGTGACCGAGTACATGCGGTTGAGGTTGACGCCCTCGCCGACGACCGCGAACGGGTCGCGGGTGAAGTAGAGGTTGGGCATCGGGTCGATGATCAGGTCGGACTCGGACTCGGAGTTGACCAGGGAGTCGAGGGTCGTGGAGGCCGTGAGGGGCATCTCGATCTCGGCCTTGGTCATGCCGGCCATGGTCTTCTTGACGAACTCGAGGTTGTCCTCGATGGAGTCCAGCTTCTCGCGGACGATCTGCGGCATGTGCTTCCCGCGGATGCCGGCCTCGGCGATGTACTGGTCGGTGAACTCGGCGCGGGCGCCGGGGACCTGGTCGAACACCTCGGCGACGAGGTTCTCGAGGTAGAGCACCTCGACGCCCTGGTCCCTCAGGATCTGGGCGAAGGTGTCGTGCTCCTGCTGCGCGACCTCCAGGAACGGGACGTCGTCGAACAGGAGCCGCTCGAGCTCGTCGGGCGGCAGGTTGAGGAGCTCGTCGCCGGGACGGTGCAGGCAGACCTTCCTGAGCTTGCCGATCTCGGAAGGCACGTGCAGACCTTTCGTCATGGCCTCCTACCTTTCTTTCGGGCCTTACTGGCCAAATGTATCAGCGCCCCTCTGTATGGAGCGCTGCTTGCTGACAGCTCTAGTTATATCCAATTTCCACCCGCAATTCCACCTCGCCCCCGAACGGTCAACAAAGTACGATGAACGGTATATCGCATATGATTTCCCATGATGCACTTCAGTTTCATAAAGCAGATTTTCCTAGGTAAACGTTATTTTTCTAGGAAATCAAGATTGAACACTCAAAGTTATCCATGATTCAAAATTGCATAGCGAAAACGGTTTTCTGCATATAAATGACGCTTGTCCTCGATTCGACCTAAATTCGATTATATTCAGCTTGCTATCATTCTTATTCATACATTCTCACCAGTTGAGTGAGGATATAGATCGCTTGCTCAAAGCACCGGACGTTAGTGCTTCGGATCGTCAGCGTAATAAGTAGGTAAAGATACCGTTCGCGCGATACGTCCGCGCCATAGGTCGACTAAATTGAGACAATAAGAAATAGTGTTAGGCTACCGTCCCCTGTAGGGACTGAACGGACAGATGCATATGCCGAGCAAAATCGAAAAGAAGCAGAACGCCGCCAAGCTGCGCAAGAAACCGCGCGATTTCTCGTATACGCAAAATCGAGAGCTTAGCTGGCTGCGCTTTGATAACCGCGTACTCGACGAAGCCTTCGATGAGTCTGTGCCACTGTTCGAGCGCCTTAAGTTCGTCTCGATCTTCGAGTCAAACCTCGACGAGTTTCTCATGGTGCGCGTGGGCGGCTTGTCCGATCTGGCAGAGCTCAAAAAACAGCCCGTCGACAACAAGAGCAATATGACCGCCTCCGAACAGGTCGATGCTGTCATGGCAGAGCTGCCCGGGCTCCTTACCCGCTGGGAGTCAATCTTTAAGAGCATCGAGGACAAGCTCGACGCTTTGGGCGTTCACCGCGCCCGCATCGATTCGCTTACGCCCGAGGAACATACCTTTGTAACCCGCTACTTCCAGGCCTACGTATCACCGGTCATCTCGCCGCTGGTCATCGATCCGCGCCATCCCTTCCCCAACCTGCGCAACGGCGCGCTCTATCTGGCTTGTGGCCTGGACGGCATCACCGACGAGGAGAGCCTGCTGGGCCTTATCGAGATTCCCGCCTCGATGAACCGCGTGGTCGAAATCCCCTCGCCCACCGGCACCTACTCCTACATTCTGCTCGAGGACGTCATCCTCGCCTGCCTGGACAGCTGCTTCGGCTCCTATAAGCCGCTCGACCGCGCGCTCATCCGCGTCACCCGCAACGCCGACATCGATCCGGACGGCGAGGGCGTCGAGGAGGAAGAGGATTACCGCCAGCACATGAAGCGCATCCTCAAGAAGCGCCTGCGTCTGCAGCCGGTGGTGCTCGCCGTATCGGGCTCGCTCGAAAAGCCAACGCTCAAGACCATCCGCAAAGCGCTCGAGCTTTCGCGCCGCTCGGTTTTTACCTGCGATATCCCGCTCAACCTGGGCTATGTCTTTGGCATTGAGGGCAAAATACCCGAGCATCTACGAAACGAGTTGCTCTTTACGCCGTTTAGGCCGCAGCCCAACCCCACCATCGATATGACCCGCTCCATCCGCGATCAGGTGCTGCAGCACGACAAGCTGCTCTTTTACCCTTACGAGACCATGAATCCGTTCTTGGACCTGGTGCACGAAGCAGCCTACGACCCCGAGTGCATCTCGCTTCGCATCACGCTCTACCGCGTGGCCAAACAAAGCCGCCTGTGCGAGTCGCTCATCGATGCTGCCGAAAACGGCAAAGAGGTTACAGTGCTCATGGAGCTCCGCGCCCGCTTTGACGAGCAAAACAACATCGAATGGGCCGAGCGGCTGGAAGAAGCCGGCTGCACCGTTATCTACGGCTCCGAGGGCTTTAAATGCCATTCCAAGATCTGCCAGCTCACCTATCGCGAGGGCATGGCGCTTACCCGTCTGACGCTTTTGGGTACCGGCAACTTTAACGAGAAGACGGCCAAGCTCTACAGCGACTTTATGCTCATGACCGCGCATCCCGGCATCGGCGAGGACGCTAACCTGTTCTTCCGCAACCTGTCGCTGGGCAACCTGCGCGGCGACTACCGCTTCCTGGGCGTGGCGCCCGTGGGCCTCAAGCCGCTCATCATGCGCGGCCTGGACCGCGAGATTCAGCGTGCCCTTGTCGGCGAGCCCGCCCGCGTGTTCTTTAAGCTCAACTCGCTTACCGACCGCGAGGTCATCGACAAGATCGCCGAGGCATCGTGTGCCGGTGTGCGCGTGGACATGATCATCCGCGGTATCTCGTGCCTCAAGCCCGGTGTTCCGGGCAAGACCGAGAACGTGCACGTGCGCTCCATCGTCGGACGCTTTTTGGAGCATGCGCGCGTCTATGCCTTTGGCGTGGACTCGGATATGATCTACCTGAGCTCGGCAGACATGATGACGCGCAACACCGAGCACCGCGTGGAGATCGCCTTCCCCGTGCTCGACCCCACCTGCCGCGCCCAGGTGCACGAGTACATGGGCATGCAGCTGCGCGACAACGTGAAGGCACGCAGTCTGACGAGTGACGGCACCTGGATTCCCGTGGAGCGCAAAGAAGGCGAGAAGCCCTTCAACTCGCAGGAAGCTCTGCTGGAGCGTGCCTATCGCAACGCCGAGGCCGTCGCCAAGGCAGAACCTACGCTCGCATCCAAGCCTGAGCTCGAACCGCAGCCGGCCGCACCCGAGGTCCAGAAGGTTCAGGCAACCGTCATAGAGCCTGAGTCCGAGCCTGCTCCTCGGCCCCAACCGCAGACGGCCAACCCCGCGTCCGAGAAGGGCGCCCGCCGCGAGAAGCCCGCTGGCAAGACCAAGACCATCGAGCGCCATCGCCCCGGTCGTGTGCGCATGGGACTGGGTCTGATCGGCCTAGGCCTTAAGACGCTCATTACCGGCAAGACGAAATAGACGTTTGTAGAAGCGCCCCGTATTTGAGGAATACCCCAAATACGGGGCGCTTTTCACTGCTACCATGGTTGCGAACAATACCGCGAATGACAGGCAGGAACATGAAGCTCACCATAGAATCGATGACCTACGGCGCCGACGGACTGGCGCACGCCGACAACGGCAAGGCCGTCTTTGTGCAGGGCGCCGTGGCAGGCGACACCGTCGAGGCCAAGATCGTGCAGGACGGCAAGTCGTTTATGCGCGCCCGCACGACCGAGATTCTGGAGCCGGGCCCCGATCGCATTCAGCCCCCCTGCCCCTTCGTGGGCGTCTGCGGCGGTTGTTCGTGGGGCAATCTCTCGCGCACCGCGCAGCTTGCCGCCAAAGAGCAAAACCTGCGCTCCACGCTCGAGCGCATTGGCAAGTTCGCCCCCGAGCAGGTCAACGATCTTGTCCAGCCCATCCGCCACACCAAGGACGACTGGGGCTACCGCAACAAGATTGAGCTGGAGCCCACCCTCGTTAACGGCCGCGTTCGCCTCGGCATGCACGGCGTCGATCCCAGCAAGATCGTCACCGTAGATTCGTGCCCGCTGTTCGATAAGCGTTTTCCCAAGGCGCTCAAATCGGTCGTCGGCGCGCTCAACTATCTGAGCGGCAGTCACGATCTGGGTCTGGAGCGCGTGGGCATTCGCGCTTCGCGTCGCACCAAGGCACTCGAGGTCGCACTTTGGACGCCCACGGGCTCCTTCCCGCGCTCGCAGGTCTCGCGCGTGTTGGCAGACGCCGCTCGCCCCACGAGCGTAGTGCGCGTCATGAGCAAGGGCGAGAAGAAGGCCCGCCGCGTCTCCAAGGTGGAGGTGCTCGCCGGCGAGGGCTCCTGGACCGAGAACATCGCCGACGGCCAGATGCGCCTTTCGGCCCCATCGTTTTTCCAGGTCAACACCAAGGGCGCCGAGATTTTGATCGAGCTTGCCATGGAGGCGCTCGACCCGCAAGAAGACGAG
This sequence comes from Collinsella sp. LCP21S3_C7, assembly GCF_052118485.1. NCBI lineage: Bacteria > Bacillati > Actinomycetota > Coriobacteriia > Coriobacteriales > Coriobacteriaceae > Collinsella > Collinsella sp. LCP21S3_C7. The sequence continues at coordinate 134,794 of NZ_JBQKHC010000001.1, forward strand.
CTTGCCATGGACCTGTACTGCGGCGCCGGCACCTTTACCCTGCCGCTCGCCCGCCGCTGTGATTTTGTTGCCGCCGTCGAGGCCTACGGCCCGGCCGTGCGCGACCTGCGCCGCAACCTCGAGATCAACAAGCTCGATAACGTCGATGTCATCGGCGGCGATGCCGTGCGCGAGTTCCCCGACCAGGATGCCGATGTCCTGGTGGTCGACCCGCCGCGTGCAGGTCTGGCACCCGAGGCAATCGACCTCATCGCCAGCACGAGCGCCCGCGACGTGGCCTACGTGAGCTGTGATCCGGCGACTTTGGCACGCGATCTTAAGCGCTTTGTCGAGGAAGGCACCTTCTCCCCCGTCAAGATCACGCCGGTCGACCTGTTCCCGCAAACCTTCCACTGCGAAACCGTCGTCCATCTCAAGCGCAACTAGACTGTTTGCCCAAGACCACACCCGATGATTTTTCTGGGACGGGGATAAAAATAAATTTGTTCCGAATGATTATTTAATCCCCGTCCCGAAATTAAACCGCCCCCCATTTCTTGGACATTGAACTGCCGCCCGAGAAAGCTAAACGCCTTCTGGCAGGTTGTCCCGGACCGAGGGCGGCCGCCTCGACCGCCCTCGGCCCTCACCCACCTCAACTGCCCTCAACTACATAGAGCTGGTCGAGAAGGGCCCAAGCTAGCAGGCGCCTTCCTCGTCGTCGTTGGGCCGGTAGGTGATGAACTCGATGACGAAGGCCAGAACGGCAGAGACGAGCGAGGCGATGATCGCGAAGATCATGTGGGAGATTCCGGCGCCACCAGGGGTCCCGTCGATGAAGTTGAGCAGGTTGAAGACACCGAGGCCACCCGAGATGTACATGAGGGCGCCCGTCATTCCCACGATGGCGCCGCCCACGGCGGAGCTCAGGCATGCCACGACGAACGCGCGCTTGTTGGGGAGGGCGATGCCGTAGATGCCCGGCTCGGTGACGCCGAAGAAGAAGGCGGAGATCATCGCGGGAAGGGCGATGCCGCGGAAGCGCTCGTCCTTGTTTCTGAGATACATGGCAAAGATGACCGCTCCGAGCGCGAACCCGTGGCCGATGGTGGCGGCGAGCACGCTGTCGTGGCCGAGGGTGTTCAGGTTCATGATGGAGATGGGGATGAGGCTCCAGTGGAAGCCAAAGATGACGAGGCACATCCACAGTCCGCCGACCAGGGCGCTGCCCAAGACGGAACCAACCACGGGAAGCTGGAAGATGAACGAGAACGCCGCGCTCAGCAGGTTGGTGATGAGGGTGGCCACCGGGCCGATGACGAGGTAGCCCAAGACGATGGAGACCGTCATCGTGGCGAGCGGGACGAGGAACATCTTGAGCGCAGCCGGCATCCAGCTCTTGAGCCAGCGCTCAATGACAGAGCCGAACCACACCATGAGAAGGACGGGGATAACCGAGCTCACGTAGCCGGACACGGGCATGATGATGGGGACCCCGAGGGCGGTGGCGTACCACGAGAACGTGCCGGCCACGCCGAGGTCGATGCTGCCGAGCGCCTCGCCCGAGGTCAGGGCGACCATCGTCGGGTAGAGGAGCGCCACGCCGATTGCCACGCCAGTGAACTCGTTCATGCGGAACTTGCGCGCGGCACTGAACGCCAGGGCGACGGGAAGGAAGTAGAAGAAGCCGTCAGCCACGGTGTAGAGCAGCGTGTAGAGGCCGTCGTTTGCAAAGGCTGGGACGAAGTAGGTGATGAGGGCAAGCAGTCCCTTCATGATGCCTGCGGCGGCAAGCGGTCCCAGGATGGGCTGGAAGATGCCAGAGATGAGGTCGATGATGACGGAGGCAACGGTCTTATCGCCCTGGGGCTCGTCGTCGGCGCTTGCGCCGCCCGAGAAGTTACCGGCCTCCAGGACCGCGTCGTAGACGTCCTCGACGATGTTACCCACGACCACCTGGTACTGGCCGTTGGCCTGGATGACCTGGATGACGCCCTTGAGGGCCTCGATCTTGGCCGTGTTGGCGCGGGACTCGTCCTTGAGCTTGAAACGCACGCGCGTGATGCAGTGCGCGACGCTGGCGACGTTCTCGGCGCCGCCTACGTTCTCGAGTATGGATCTGGCCAGATCGTCGTATTTTTCAGCCATTATTTTCTCCTTAGTGATATTGCCCGGGCGGCTAGCCCAGGTCGCCTCCGTTGGTGGCGATGGCCTGTTGGTACCAGTAGAAGCTCTTCTTGCGCCTGCGCTCGAGCGTGCCGTTGCCCAGGTTGTCGCGGTCCACGTAGATGAAGCCGTAGCGCTTCTCCATCTCGCCGGAGCCCGCGCTCACGAGGTCGATCGGCCCCCAGGTGGTGTAGCCGAGCATCTCGACGCCGTCCTGCTCGATGGCGTCGCGCATGGCCTCGATGTGCTCGCGCAGGTAGGCGATACGGTAGTCGTCCTCGATCGTGCCGTCGGGAAGCACCTCGTCATAGGCGCCGAGGCCGTTCTCCACCACAAAGAGCGGCTTTTGGTAGCGGTCCCAGAGGTCGTTGATCGTGATGCGGAATCCCAGCGGGTCGATGACCCAGCCCCAGTCGCTCGTGCGCACGTAGGGGTTCTCCACGCCGGCGAAGGCGTTGCCCTCGGCGACGCCGCCCACGGAATCGGGGTCGCCCGCGGTGCAGCGCGAGGAGTAGTAGCTAAACGAGATGAAGTCGACGGTGTTCTCCGCAAGGATGCGCTCGTCCTCGGCGGTCATGCCCACGTCGATGCCCTCGCGCTCGAGCATCTTGAGCGCGTAGCCGGGGTAGTGCCCGCGCGCCTGCACGTCCACGAAGAAGAGGTCCTCCTGGTTCTTGACCTGCGCCGCGCGGACGTCCTCGGGGCGGCAGGAGTAGGGGTAGTAGCTTCCCGCGGCGAGCATGCAGCCCACCTTGTTCTCCGGGTCGACCTCGTGGGCGATCTTGGTGGCCCAGGCGCTGGCCACGAGCTCGTTGTGCGCGGCGCGGTACTCGGCCTCGCGGGCATTCTCCCCGGGCTCGAGGACGATGCCGGCACCCATGAAGGGGCGGTGCAAGATCATGTTCATCTCGTTGAACGTGATCCACCAGCGCACGAGGCCGCGGTAGCGGTTGAAGAGCACCGTCACGAGCCGCTTGTAGAGCTCAATAAGGGTGCGGTTTCGCCAGGCGCCGTACTTCTTGACGAGGTGTATGGGGCAGTCGAAGTGCGTGATGGTCACGAGGGGCTCGATCCCGTGCTCGCGGCAGCAGCGGAACACGTCCTCGTAGAAGGCGAGCCCGGCCTCGTTGGGCTCCTCCTCGTCGCCGTTGGGAAAGATGCGACTCCAGGCGATGGAGAGGCGAAAGACCTTGAAGCCCATCTCCGCGAAGAGGGCTATGTCCTCGCGGTAGCGGTGGTAGAAGTCGATGCCCGTCTGGGCCGGGTAGTAGTACCCGAGCTCGAAGTCGAGCATGCGCCTCAGGCCGCGACTCACGTCGTTGCGCTCCGGCCCGTGTGGGATGACGTCGACATTGGCAAGGCCGCGGCCGCCCTCGTCATAACCTCCCTCGCATTGGTTGGCGGCGGTGGCTCCTCCCCAAAGGAACCCTTTTGGAAATGGCATGGTGCCTCCTTCTCTCTGGCGTCCCCACCTCTGCGGGGGACGCTTTAATAACGTCCTTGCGACCTCACGCGCCGGGCCCGTGGCCCTTTCCCTGATGCGCGCGGGCCGCCTGTGAAGGGATGACTAGCTGACGGCTTGTCCTGCGGCGGTGCGACGTGCCTCCCGGCCTCCAAGCAGGGAGGGGACCTGCGCCAGGCACACGCCGGCGAGGATGATGGCGACGCCCAGCCACTCGACGACGCCGAGCGGCTCGCCGAGGACGATCATGGCGATGAGCAGGCCGGCGGGGAGTTCCGCGGCGGCCATGACAGTGGAGAGGCCCGCGGGCAGGTGCGGAGAGCCCATGCCGAAGAGCAGGACCGGGCAGAGCATGCCAAAGAAGCCGGCGATGACGGCAAAGGGCAGGATGCCCTGGGCGAGGACGCCCGAGACGACGTAGTCTGGGCACACCGTGAGCGACATGACCACGGAGCCCGCGCATACGATGACGCCACGCTGCTCGGACGAGCAGGGGGCCTCGACCTTGCCGGAGAGGGTGACAAAGAGGGAACAGGACACGGCCGCCCCCAGCGCGCAGAGCAGGGCCACGGGGTCGTACCCGGCGATGCCGGTCTTGTAAACGCCGCTGGCGAACACCGTTCCGAAGACGATGACCAGGGCGGAGACCACTTGGAGGGCCCTCGGCGGTCGGCGCGTCATGACGGTCTGCCACAGGAGCCCCAGCCACGTGAACTGGAAGAGGAGCGTGAGCGCCACCGGGGCGGGCAGCACGCTCATGGCGTAGCAGTAGAGGATTGAGGTGAGGCAGGTGAGGGCTCCCAGGCCCATGAGCTTAAGGGCGAGCTTCCAGCCCACGCGCTGCCATCGGTGCCCGAGTGCGTGGCCCGCGAGTGTGGCGAGAGCGAAGAAGAGGCAGCCGAACCACGCCTGGCTCGCCACCACCTGCGCCGAGGTGAAGCCCGCGGCGTAGGCGAGCTTGTAGGTCGTGGCCATCGCGCCGTAGCAGGCGCCGCCCGCAAAGACCTGGAGCGCAGCCTTGGCCTGTCCCGCGCCCGTGGCTCCTGCCCCGGCGGCCTGTTGCTTGATTGTGTTTGTTCCTGCCATTAGGCTCCCTTCCGTCTGCTGTCTTGCAGATGCACGTCTCGTGCGTCTGTTCCCTGCAGTCGGAAGGTGGGCTCGTGCGGTCTTCTGGCGGTGCATGTGGCACCTGCTGCCAAGACGAAAAAAGCCACGCAACCGACTGCTCGGTTGCGTGGCAAAAAGGTGGCTAGCGCCCAGAAAAGTCCACGCGTTTTTAGACTGAGACAAAGTACTACAACAGGTGAGATTCCGTCAAGAAAAACCGAGAAAAAAGTGAGTCTCTGCCCGCCGTACCTGTGGCGGTCGTTCCCCGAACGGGGCGGTGCGTTGGGGACTGTCTCGATCTGTAACAGTAAGACCCGGTTTTGGTCCGTAGATGTTACAGATTTAGATGTTTTGTCGAGGCGGTTTCCGTTTGTCTTGATCTGTAACAGTTAGGGGTCAAAAGTGGGTCTAGATGTTACAGATTGAGATTGTTGAGGATGGGTGGGGGTAGCTAAAATAGCCCCGTCCCTTTTTAAACATTGGGAAATCGAGCGTGGCAAGCATGGGTCTTCGGGGTATAAGACGGCTAATTGTATGCCGCCTTACGAAAGGAATTCTCATGCCCAGCGTTGCCGTTCTCGCCGCCGATGGCTTTGAAACTATTGAATGCCTGACCATGGTCGATGTCATGCGTCGCGGCGGCGTGCGCGCCACGCTCGTCTCGATCATGCCCACACGCGAGGTCGTGAGCTCGCTGCAGATTCCCGTGACCTGCGATGCGCTCTTTGATGAGATCAACTTTGAGGAGTACGACTGCATCGTGCTGCCCGGCGGCCTGCCCGGAGCCACCAACCTGCGCGCCGACCAGCGTGTCTGCGATGTAGTCTGCGAGTTCGCCGCAACCAAGCACGTTGCCGCCATCTGCGCCGCCCCGTTTATCCTGGGCGAGCTTGGTCTGCTCGAGGGACGCCGAGCCACGTGCTTCCCCGGCTTTGAGAAGAGCTTCCCCGAGGGTGCTTATACCGGCGAGAAGGTCACGCAAGACGGCAACATCATCACTGCCAGCGGCATGGCACAGTCACTTCCCTTTGCCTTGGAGCTGCTGCGCACACTCGCCGGCGACAAGGCCGTCGAGAAGGTTGCCGAGGGCATCCAGCTATGATTTTGGCTTCGCAATCGCCGCGCCGCATAGAGCTGATGCGCGAGGCGGGCTATGACGTTCGCGTAATTCCCGCAGATATCGACGAAACACCTTTTGATGGCGAAGCTCCGCTTACGCTTGTCGAACGCTTGGCACGCGCCAAAGCCGCTGCCGTTGCCTCCGAGCACGCCGAACCCAACGAACTGACTGTCGCAGCCGATACCATTGTCACCTTTGACGGGCAAATTTTGGGCAAGCCGGCAGACGAGGACGAGGCACGCACCATGCTCCGCGAGCTTTCGGGCCGCACGCACCAGGTGGCAACCGGCGTCTGCATCGTTAAAGCCGGCGACGCTGCAGCTCCGCATGCCGCCGAAAGTCTGTCGTTTGTCGATGTGACCGACGTGACGTTCTATGAGCTTACCGAGGAGCAGATCGGGCACTATGTTGCCTCCGGCGAACCCATGGACAAGGCCGGAGCCTACGGTATCCAGGGCACAGGCGGCCGCATGCTCGTGCATGACATTTCGGGCGACTTCTACAACGTGGTGGGCTTACCCATCGCTCGCGTCGCACGCGCGATTCAAAAACTCTCGTAATTGCATCTGGCGCTGGGTATCCCCCGGCGCCTACAATTTTGCCGTACCGTACGGATCCCGACCGAGCATAAGGCCCGGCGGAAAACCGATAGGAGAAAACATGGACACACTGCTCGAAGCCATTGACGTTTGCGATGTCGATGGCTTTTGCTTTGGCAACTATACAGACGGGGAGGCCGGCACCGGCTGCACCGTAATCGTGGCGCCCGAGGGTGCCATCGGCGGCGTTGACGTACGTGGTGGCGCTCCCGCTTCGCGCGAGACCGATCTGCTGCGTCCCGAGAACACCGTCGATAAGGTCCACGCCGTCTGCCTTTCGGGCGGCTCGGCCTTTGGTCTCGAAGCGGCAAGCGGCGTGGCCCGCGAACTCGAGAGCCGCGGCATCGGCCTGCCCGTCGGCCCCACGCAAGTGCCCATCGTGTGTTCCAGCTGCATCTTCGACCTCGCCTTTGGCGATCCCACCGTGCGTCCCGACATTGAGGCCGGTATCGCCGCCGTGCGCGAGGCGCTCGACCATACCCCCACCACACTCGAGCAGGGCAATGTAGGTGCCGGCACCGGCGCCACCGTAGGCAAGCTCATGGGGCCCGCCACCTGCATGAAGGCTGGCCTTGGAGCTTCTGCCGTGGCACTCGGCACCGTCAAGGTGGGCGCCGTGGTCTCGGTCAACGCCTGTGGCAACGTGGTCGACCCGACCACCGGCGAGTGGGTGGCCGGCATGCGCGCCGCAGCCGATAGCGACCAGATCGTCGACATGGAGCTCGCCGCCCTTGCCGCCGCCGGCTCTATGAAAATGCCACTCGACCGCACCAACACCACCATCAGCTGCATCGTCACCAACGTGGAGCTCACTAAGGCCCAGGCCACCAAGGTCTCCCAGATGGCCGCAGACGCCTATGCACACGCCATCCGCCCCACACACACCACCAACGACGGTGACACCATCTACACCCTTGCCAGCGGCAAGCTGGGCAGCCAGGCAAGCGCCGCCGTTCCCCTAGACCTGCTGGGCATGCTCGCCGTAAGGGCCCTGGAAACCGCCATCGTAAACGGAGCCAAAACCGCCAAAACATCTCACGGCATCCCCGGCGTTGCGAAGTAATCCACTCGACCGTCGGTCGGAGGCGGGCGGGCGTTACGTTTGCTGCTCTACAGTCCTATGCAAGACGAAGGCCACATTAAGTGGCCTTCTTTGCATGCGGAACTCGCGACAAACGTAACGCCCGCCCGTCTCCGACCGACTACCAACTAAAAACTTTTCAGCCCAGGCCCCTGTGTACCGCGCGTCCAAGATCTTCAAATTCAGGCAGCCTGACAAACGATTCTTATAGCAAAGGCCCCTTGGCCTTTAGTTTGATACAAGTTCCGCACGAGCCGGAAAGCACTTAATGTGCTTTCCGTGCGAGCAGGACTGTTCGCAGTAGCAAACTAAAGGCCAAGGGGCCCAGTCAACCTATCAGCAGCGATTACTCAACAGCTAGTTGAATTTGAAGATCTTTGAGGCAAGACGGTATAGGCCGAGTGTGGTTTTGTCTCCAGCCCGCCCGTGCAGGTTGGTAAAGAAGCCGACCACACCGTAGCGTGCACGACGATACATACGCTCGTCGTAGGCCTTCAAATCACTCCACAATGTCGTCAGGCGCTCGTCGGCGCAATCCTCATCGGAAAGCTTGGTTAGCACCGAACAAATTGCCATCATCATGGTGAAATAGCCCATCATGTACGCGCGCAGACGCGACGACTCGACATCGCTGTACAGATGGAACGCCTCCATCATAATGCGCGTCACGCGAAACTGCTGGTCCAGACGTTTGACCATCGTGGCCTCGTTGACGCTCTGGCCCTCGCGACCGATAAAATAACGATAGAGGTCGATGTCGGCGTAGTACATGGTCTTGCAGCGCGGCAGCGGCACATAGGCGTAGATATTGTCGACATAGAACGTGTGCGGCGGCATAGGCAGATTGGACGCGCGCAGCACATCCGTGCGATAACACAGGCTGTGCATGAGCAGATTCTGATCGGGACGGAAGTGTCCGATCTGGTCCCAAGAGAAAATCTTTTTGCGCGGCAGGGCAAACTTGTAGCCAATAGCGGTATGCGTACCCTCGTAAACCTTCTCGTACACATAGTTCGAGATAAACAGATCGACGCGCTGGTCGCGCTCCTCAAAGCCACGCAGAATCGAAAGCATGGTCGAAAGCGCCGCACCGTCGAGCCAGTCGTCCGAGTCGACGACCTTGTAGTAGGTGCCCTGCGCCTCGCGCAGGCCCGAGAGGACGGCCATGCCGTGACCGCCGTTCTCCTGATGCACCGCGCGGATGATACCGGGGTAACGCGCCTCCCACTCATCGGCCTTAGCTGCCGTCTCGTCCTTGGAACCGTCATCGACGATGATGATCTCGATATCGGTGGCATAATCGCTCCCCTCCAGAATGGAGGTGATGCAATGGTCCATGTCCTTGGCGGCGTTATACGAGGGAATACCGAATGATATGACTTTATGCATGGCAGGCGATAATCTCATCCGAAAGATCGAGGGCAGAGTTGGTCACGGCATCCATATCGTAGTAACGATACTCGGCCAGGCGACCCACCGGGTGGAAGTTCGTCAGGTTCTGGACGCGCTCAAGATAGCGCTCATAGAGCTCGCGGTTCTCGGGCTCCAGAATGGCGTAATAGGGCGTCTCGCCCGAGCCGGGCGTATAGGCCTTGGAATACTCCTTCATGATGGTGGTCTTGCCGGGCAGGACCTGACCAGTCATGTTCTTGAACTCGGTGATACGCGTGTAATCCTCGCTCGTGGTGTAATTGACGGTGCCCACGGGCTGGAACTGGTCCATATCGAGCGTCTCGAACTTCATGTCGAGCGTACGGTACGGCAGAGCGCCCAAGTCGAGGTTGAACAGCTCGTCGAGCGGACCGGTGTAGACGATCTCGCCGCCATAGACCTTGCCGTCGATCTTGACGGTGGTCTCGTCGATCTCAAAGAGGTCGCGGGCGTCCACGTCGCAGAACACATCAATCAGATCGTGGTCGAGCATATGCTCGAACAACGCGGTATAGCCGTCCTGCGGCATGCCCTGGAAGGGGGCCTGCGGGAAATAGCGGTCATCGTCGCCCACAAAGACGGGAACGCGGCCGGTGATCGAGGGATCGATCTGGTCGGGCGTCTGGCCCCACTGCTTCATGGTGTAATGCAAAAAGACGTTCTCGTAGACATAATCGGCGACCTCGGCAAGATCCGGGTCGTTCTTCTTGCGCAGCTCCATGATGGGCACCTTGACGTCCTTGCCAAAGGTCTCCACGAGCTTCTGATACAGCTCCTCGCCGCGCTCATCGCCAAAGGCGAGCTTGAGGCTCGCGTGGTTAAAGGGCACGGGCATAAGGGTGCCGTTGATATTGGCAAGCACCTTGTGCTGGTAGTCCGTCCACTTGGTAAAGCGCGACAGAAAATTGTGGACGCGCTCGTTAAAGGTATGGTAAATGTGCGGACCATACTCGTGGACCAGGATCCCGGCCTCATCAAAGCAGTCGTAAGCATTGCCCGCAATGTGGCCACGGCGCTCCAAAACGGCAACGCGATAGCCGATGGTCTCGGCAAGACGGCGGGCACAAACGGCACCGGCATACCCGGCACCGACGACAATCATGTCGTATGCGCCGGCGTTAAAGCCTTCAGGCAGGCCTGAGGTAATCTGCATCGATACTCCTTGTCAAAAGCCACGGGCTCGTTAGCTGGGCTTTTCTCGAACATTCTTCGAGACATATTTATCAGAGCGATTATAGCGCTAATGCGTCCTATAATGAGCTTGCCACACAAGGAAAGCTCAAGCACCCCGGCGTACATATTTGAAAGGTAAACCCGCTAGCAGCGGGTTTATTCGTGGACAGCCGGGTGCCTGGAGCTTAGCGAAACGCTTGTAAGGAGTAACATGAGCGATTTCCTAAACCGTATGAAGTCTGCCGCCAAGGCCGACCTTAAGACGATCGTCCTGCCCGAGGGCGAAGATCCGCGCACCATCATCGCAGCTACCAAGATCATCGAGGAGGGCCTGGCAAAGATCGTCATCTTGGGCAACCCCGACGAGATCAACGTTCCCGGCGCTACCGTCATCGACCCGCGCAATGCCGAGAAGCACGAGGAGTACGCGCAGAAGTTTGCCGAGCTCCGCGCCAAGAAGGGCGTCACCATCGAGCAGGCTCGCGCCCAGGTGATGGACGCCACCTACTTTGGCACCATGATGGTCAAGATGGGCGATGCCGATGGTCTGGTCTCCGGCGCCTGCCACTCCACCGCCGACACCCTGCGCCCCGCGCTGCAGATCCTCAAGACCGCCCCGGGCACCAAGCTGGTCTCGGCCTTCTTTGTGATGTGCACCGACACCCCGCAGTTCGGCACCGACGGCACGCTGATCTTCGCCGACTGCGGCCTCAACATCAACCCGTCCTCCGATGAGCTCTCCGAGATCGCCATCGCCTCCGCTCACTCCTGGTCCACCTTCATGGGCAACGTTGAGCCGCACGTGGCTATGCTCTCCTACTCCACCATGGGTTCCGCCGGCGGCGAGGTCGCCAAGAAGGTCCAGGAGGCCGTGAAGTTCTGCAAGGAGAAGGCCCCCGAGCTCGCCATCGATGGCGACCTGCAGCTCGACGCCGCCATCGTCCCCAACGTGGCCCAGCTCAAGGCTCCCGGCTCCTCCGTTGCCGGCAAGGCCAACGTGCTCGTGTTTCCCGACCTCGAGGCCGGCAACATCGGCTACAAGCTGGTCCAGCGCTTCGCCGGCGCCGACGCCTACGGCCCCATCCTGCAGGGCATCGCCAAGCCGGTTAACGACCTTTCGCGCGGCTGCTCTGCCGACGACATCGTGGGTGTCGTGGCCATCACCGCCGTCCAGGCTCAGATGGCTGAGTAGCGGACGTATCCCCTCGGGACCCTACAGGGTAAAGCTCTGAAAACGTCCTCGGACATGCATGAAACCCCCGCTGCGCACTTCGTGCGGCGGGGGTTTCATGCGTCCTGCGGAATGTTTTCAGAGCTTTACCTTGTAGGGTCCCTGCCGCCACGTGGTGCTCAGGGGATCTGGAGTGGACGGCGGCTTGGCTACGAGCTGGGGCTGAGAAACTGAATGGATGGGTGCCGTTGCTGGGGGGCAAACGATGCGGATATGGTCACTTTGGATTTGAAAGGCTGATAGGGCCTCGGCGGTTGTTGTGCCGGAAAGCGTGTCCCGGTTTGGAGGCGGATTGCGGGATGCAGCTTCCGCTTGGGGCTTGTTTGGGAAACTATGGGACGGAATTTTGCTTTATTGTGGGTCGCACTTTCCGCAACGTGCCTCAACCGGAAAGCGTGTCCCAGAATTTGTGCTCGAAACGGGATGGAGTTTCCGCTGTCCTTCTGCTAGTAAAAAAGGCCTCCGGAGCTGTTGCTCAGGAGGCCTTTCGTTTACATGCAATCGGCACGCTAGTTGTTCTTGGTCAGACGCTCGACGTCGCGGGCGATCATGTATTCCTCGTCGGTGGGGATGACCATGACGGTGACGGCGGAACCGGCGGAGCTGATGACCTGCGGGCCGTTGCCCACGGCCTCACGGTTCTTGTTGTTGTCGATGCGCACGCCCAGCCACTCAAAGCAGTCGCAGAAGGCCTTGCGGATCGACCAGTCGTTCTCGCCGATGCCGGCGGTAAAGGTGATGGTGTCCACGCCCGCCATAGAAGCGATCATGGAGCCAGCCTGCTGCATGGCTTTGTAGGCGAACATATCGAAGGCGAGCAGGCAGCGCTCGTCGCCCTCGGAGGCGCGTGTACGGATGTCGCGGGCGTCGTTGGAGATGCCCGAGATGGCAAGCAGACCAGACTGCTTGTTCATCATGTCATCGACTTCCTGATAGCTGTAGCCGCCCTCGCGCTGGAGGTAGCACACGGTGGCCGGGTCAATGGAACCACAGCGGGTACCCATCATCAGACCGTCAAGCGGCGTGAGGCCCATCGTGGTGTCGCGGCACACGCCGTCCTCAATGGCGGCAAGCGAAGCACCGTTACCCAAATGGCACGAAAGCAGACGGTGGCAGCGCGAACCCAGGATCTCCTTGGCCATCATCCACTCATAGCGGTGGCTCGTGCCGTGGGCGCCGTACTTGCGCACGTGGTACTTGTCGCACACGTCCTTGGGCAGCGCGTAGGTATAGGCGACCTCGGGCATGGTCATGTGGAACGAGGTATCGAAGACGGCGACGTTGGGCAGCTCCGGATACTTCTCGCGGCAATACTCGATTGCTGCGGCCTCGCCGTAGTTGTGCAGCGGAGCAAGCGGTGCCACCTCAAGAATCTTGGCCATAACCTCGTCGTCGACAACTGCGGAATCATCGAAGTGCCAGCCGCCCTGAACGATACGATGGCCAATGCCATCAATCGTAAAGTCGGTCTTCTCGAGCTCCTCGAGCACGCGAGCGATAGCAGAGCGATGATCGGGGAAAGGGACCTCCTCGGTCTGCTTGGCGCCACCGTTCTCGGAGTGGCCAAAGATGCCCATGTCCGAACCGATACGTTCGCAGTTGCCCTTGGCGAAAACCTCTCGGGTATCGGTATCCAAAAGCTGATATTTAAGGCTTGAGCTGCCGGCGTTGACAACAAGTACGTTCATGAGACTCCTTTGCAGTGCAATACGGTCGACGCAGACCCCTTAAGGCGGCCGCATTTTAATAAGAAGTTATCACAACTTGATAAATAGCTATCAAGCATATCGCCCAACGAGCACAAAAGAGGGGCCGAACGGCGCTCGGTCGTCCAGCCCCTCCCCTCTTGCAATTACTTGCCGTTGACGATGCGCTCGACGTCGGAAGCGATCATGAATTCCTCGTCCGTGGGGATGACGAAGATCTTGACCTTGGAATCCTTAGCGGACAGGCACCAAGCGCCATCGCCACGCAGAGCGTTGCGAGCGTGATCCATCTTGACGCCCATAAAGGCCAGACGATCGGCCACACCGGCGCGGACAGCCGGAGCGTGCTCGCCGATACCGGCGGTAAAGACGAGCGTGTCCATGCCGCACATGGAGGTTGCCATCTCGGCTGCCTTGGCGGCAATCTTGTAGACGAACATATCGAAGGCGAGCTGAGCCTCGGGGTCACCAGCAGCGGCGAGCTCCTCGACGTTACGGCAGTCGTTGGTCTTGCCGCCGGTCACAGCCAAAAGGCCGGACTTCTTGTTCATCATCTCGTCGACCTCGTCGAAGGTGTAGCCGCCCTCGCGCTGCAGGTAGCACACGGTAGCCGGGTCGATGGAGCCGCAGCGGGTGCCCATCATGACGCCGTCGAGCGGCGTCAAGCCCATGGTGGTGTCCATGCACTTGCCGTCCTCGATGGCGCACAGGGAGGCGCCAGAACCGATGTGGCACACGACGACCTTGCGGGCCTCGCCGTTGGTCATCTCGGCGACCTTCTTGGAGATGTAGCGATAGCTGGTACCGTGAGCGCCGTACTTACGGATGTGCAGCTTGTCGCAGACGTCCTTGGGCAGGGCGTAAGTCTTGGCGACCTCGGGCATGTTGAAGTGGAAAGCAGTGTCGTAGACCGTGACGTTGGGCAGGTCGGGATACTGCTCGAGGCAGTACTCGATAACGTTGGCCTCGGGGTTGTTGTGCAGCGGGGCGAGCGGAGCGACCTCGCGGATCTTGGCGAGGACGTCCTCGTCGACGAGGGAGGAATCGCCGAAGTACCAACCGCCCTGAACGATACGGTGGCCGATGCCCTCGATCTTGACGCCGTTGGCCTCGAGGTCCTTCAGGACGACCTCGATGGCGACCTTGTGGTCGGGGAACTCGATGTTCTCGGTCACCTTCTTGGAGCCGTTGGCAGCGTGGGTGAAGGTACCGCCGGTAAAGCAGACGCGCTCGCAGGAGCCCTTTGCGGACACCTTGTGAGACTTGGTATCGATGACCTGATACTTAAGGGTCGAAGATCCTGCGTTGACGACCAGAACGTTCATGTGTCTCCCTACTAACAGGCGGTGTGGCGCCGCCAGGTTACATACGCCTCAATAATAAACCCAAACGCCCTCGCGCTCGGGTTTATTGCGTTGATATATAAGTTATCGGTGCCCAAGCTTTCGCCTCATCCCACGGAAGAAGCGTCCTCAGATGAGGTTCTCGCCCAGGTTCTTGCCGCCGAGGACATGCATGTGGAAGTGCATGACGGTCTGGCCGGCATTGACGCCCTTGTTGGAGATGACGCGGAAGCCGTCCTCCAGGCCCTTGGCCTTAGCGACCTCCTGGATGGCGTGGGCCATGGCGCCCATGGTCTCGGCAGGTACGTTGTCGGCGATGTCGCTGTAGTGCTTCTTGGGGATTACGAGCGTGTGGACCGGCGCCTGGGGGTTGAGGTCGTCAAAGGCGATGACCTGATCGTCCTCATAGACAACGGTTGAGGGGATCTCGTGGTTGGCAATTTTGCAGAAGATGCAATCACACATGGTTGGTTCCTTTCTCACAGACCAAGGTAGTCTTTTTGGGACGGGGCTTTTTTGACTACTTTTTCGCAAGCGCAGGCACCTGGCGAGCCGTCGCGCAAGGGTAGTCAAAAAAGCCCCGTCCCAAAAAGACTACCCCAAAGTAGGCTGCGAGGTGGTTAGAACGAGAGGTTGTCGTCGGTGTTGGCGGCTTCGCCGTCGGCGAGCACGTCGTTGCCGTCGACGTCCTTCAGGAGCACCGAGACCTTCTGCTCGGCATCGGACAGGCGGGTACGCAGGCTCTTGAGGAGCTCGACGCCGCGGGTATAACTCTCGAGCGACTCCTCGAGCTCCATATCGCCCGACTCCAGGCTGCGGATGATGAGCTCCAGCTCCTGCGAGGCCTGCTTGTACGTAAGCTGCTCGACCGGGGTCTTCTCTGCCATATCTGTTTCCTTTCCTAAGGGTCTATCACTGTGAAACGCGGTCTACTCGACCGCGTTGACGGTTGCTGCCACGTTGCCGTCCGCCATGCGCACGCGAATAGCGTCGCCGGGCTTAAAGGTCTTGGCGCTCGTAGCCACACCGTCATCGCTGTACGCGATGGAGTAACCGCGGGCAAGCACCTTGAGCGGCGACAAGGCATCGAGCGACGCAGCAGCTCGGCCCAGGTCGGACGCGGGTTTGCTGAGCATCGTGCGCCCCTGATGCTCCAGACGGGAGCTCGCAAGCGTGAGCGCATGGCGTTTGCCATCGAGCCCCGAGGTGCTTGCAACCAGACGCTCGGGCAGGTGCTCAAAGTCGGAGCGGAAGGCCCCAACCGAACGCGTTATGGCGCCGGACAGGCGATCGGCCGTCAGGGCAAGCTCGGACTCGCGACGCTCGACCATAAACGTTGGATCGTTGAGGCACGGGCGGCACGCGGCCGCATCGAGCGCATCGCCCAGACGGGCCGTATAGGTATCCCAAGCGCGGCGACCGCGCTGGTCGAGCATTTCCAGATCAACCTGATCCGACCCGATCATCGAAGCCATCGCGGCGCCCAGACGCTGATGGCGCGTCTCAAGCACGTCGGCCAACTCCGTCATAGCCGGCGCCACCGATTCTGCCGCCGCCGTGGGCGTGGAGGCGCGACGGTCGCTCACCATGTCGCAGATCGAGGTATCGGGCTCATGGCCAATGCCGGTCACCACGGGCACAGGACAAGCCGCCACCGCGCGGGCAAGCTCCTCGTCGTTAAAGGTCATGAGGTCCTCGAAGGAACCGCCGCCACGCACCAGCAAAATGCAATCGGGCGCCGGCGTAATGGAAGCGGCGCGACGCAAGCCTTCAATAAGCTCTGCCGGCGCACCCTCGCCTTGAACCTTGGCACCCACGCAAACGAGCTCGACGAGTGGGTTGCGACGACGCAATGTGCGCTTGACGTCATCGATTACGGCACCCGAAAGCGAGGTGACGACCGCCACACGCGAGCAGAACACCGGGATGCGGCGCTTGCGCGCTTCGTCCATCAGGCCCTCGCGGCTCAGCTTTTCGGCCAGTTGCGCCACTTGTTGACGCAGCAGACCCTCCCCCGCCAGCGAAAACGAGCGGGCGACAAAACTCATGCGGCCCGTGGGCTTATAGAGATTGAAGCTACCCTTAAAGCTCACCTGCATGCCGTCGCGCAGATCGAACGTGCGCTTGAGATAGGCACCCTTCCAAATGATGCAGTCAACGGCGGCCGAATCGTCCTTAATCTGGAAGTAGCAGTGGCCGCTTCGGGCATTGGGGCCACGAAAACCCGTGACCTCGCCCAAGACACTCAGCTGCGGAATAGCATCGAGTGCACCGGCGGCGATCTCCACCGCCTGGCTCACGCTGAGTTCCTTGCGCTCCCGATCGTCCGAGCCGTCAAACTCGGCGGAAACAGCATTGCCGGTTAGATTCCAGCCTGCCACGCAGCCTCCTTTCGTTATCGCGCACAAAGGCTCCAGCCCTGCGCAAATTCAAGTCCAACACATAGTACAGCGCCGCGGGGACACAAATCCCCGCGGCGCCTGTCAAGCCAATTTGTTATCGGTTGGAGTTTCTGTTGTAGCGAGCCATCAGGTAGAGCAGCTGAATGATCGAGGTGAGCGCTGCGGCAACATAGGTAAGTGCGGCTGCCGTCAGGACCTTCTTGGCACCGTTGACCTGCTTGGAGCTCATGCCCGACCGCTCGATGTACGCCACGGCGCGGCGGCTGGCATCAATCTCGACCGGCAGCGTAACCAGCTGGAACAACACACTAAACGAGAAGAAGATCAGCGCGAGGGTCGTGAGTCCCGCGATGTTCATAAACAGGCCCATGAGTAGCACGATGGTCCAGGTGTTCTGGGTAAAGTTGACGACCGGGACCAGGGCAGTGCGCACCTTCATCATGGCATAGCCGCTTTGGCGCTGGGCGGCGTGGCCCGCCTCGTGGCAGGCGACGGCAACGCTTGCGACCGATCCGCCCGAACGGTTGGCATCCGAGAGATACAGGTTGTTATCCTGCGGGTTGTAATGGTCGGTGAGCTCACCGGCAACGCCCTTGATACCCACGGCATTGCAACCGCTGGCGTCGAGCATGCGGCGCGCGACCGCAGCGCCCGTGTCGCCGTCCGAGCGAACCTTGGACCAGGTTTTATACGTCGAGTTGATGTAGCTCTGCGCGGCAAGACCGAGCACCGTACAAACAAGGACGACCAGCAGGTACAGCGGGTCGATGCCAAAGCCATAACCATAGTAATAGGGCATGCGAATTCCTCCGAATCGAGTTACACGTTGGAGGCATTCTACCCACTCGCCCAGCCAACGAGACAGTATCGATGTTTTGGCAATGTCAGCGAAAACGGCCGAGAGCGAGCAAGGTGACGTGAAAGAGAAGCGACGCGTACTTTGGTACGCGAGCGACGATTGAACGTCAGATTGCCGCTCTCGCCCGTTTGCAGCGTCGAGTTGTTACGCGGTTTGGTAAAACCGCGTAACCATATACCTACAGGAGCTCGATTTTGCCGTCCTTCACCGTCAACCCCATGTTGCCCGAGAGCAGATCGTCCAGGCGCGAGCCCACAAGCTCAAAGCGCCAACCTTCGCGCAGGCGGCTCTGCTCGGGATGCTCAATATAGTCGGCCAGGTCATCGCGCGAGGCAATGACCGAGGTCGCCACGCCCGAACGCTCGGCAACCAGGCGAATGAGCGCGTACATGAGATCCGTCACGCTCTCCAGCTCCGGAGAGATCTGGCGATGTCCGCGCACCATGAGCGGCAGGCGATCGTGCGGGCAGCTCGCGCCACGCTTGATGGCCATGAGCGCGCCGTCCACATCGCGCTCCCCCAGTTGATCGGTGCCGCGGATGCTGCGGAACTCCTCAACGCGCACAGGATTGCGCTTGACGAGCGCCAGCAGCGTATCGTCGGACATGACCCACTTGCGCGGGATGTTGCGGCGCTCGGCGCGGTCCTCGCGCCAGGCGGCAAGCTCGCGCGCAATGCCCAGCTGATGGCGGCTACACGAGTTGATGCGCTTGACCTTGCGGAATGCCTCATGCCGGTCGGCGCGGTAGTGCGACTCGTCTGCCAGCGGGCGCAACTCGTCGAGCACCCAGTCCACGCGGCCAAGCTCGCGCAAACGGCTCATCATCTCGGTATAGGCGACGATCAGATACTTGACGTCATCGATCGCGTACTCAATCTGCTTATCGCTCAGCGGGCGGCGCGACCAATCGGTCAGCGACTCGGTCTTGGGCAGCGATACGCCGCAGAACGTCTGAACGAGCGCGCCGTAGGAAATCTGCTGGCGCTCGCCCAAAAAGGCGGCGGCGACCTGTGTGTCAAAAATCGGTCGCGGCAGCGCGCCCACGGTGTGGAGCATGACCTCCATATCCTGCGAGCAGGCGTGGAAGACCTTGACCACGCTCTCGTCGGCCATAAGCTCGGCCAGCGGCGATAAGTCGTCGATCACCAAAGGATCGACCGCGACGCTCTCGGCAGGGGTGGCAATCTGAACCAGGCACAGGCGCGGATGAAACGTGCGCTCGCGCAAAAACTCGGTATCGACGGCAATCGCGTCGAACTCACGAGCGCGCTGACAAAAGTCGAGTAGAGCCTGATGTGTGGAAATGTACATATCAACCCATCGAATAAGGTTAGGCCCGAAAAACACGGGTAGGATATCGGCATTGCCCTACAACTATACTCGGTTAGTCACAGAACGGGAACGTAAGTATGCGCTGCCTTATCATCCACAACCCGGCATCGGGTCCCAGCTCCGATGAAATCTACGCATTCACGCACGCTCTTGCACAGGGCGGCGACGAGGTCGTAATGCGCTTTATCGGCGATGGCATGGAGCCCGAGGACGCGGTAGCGGACGTTCGGGAGTTCGACCGCGTAGTCGTTTCGGGCGGCGACGGCACCGTCTCCAACGTGCTCGACCAGATGCGCGGGTGCGGTGTCCCTACGCTCATCTTCCCCTCAGGCACGGCCTGCCTGTTCTTTAACAACATCGGTAATGCCCCCGAGGCGGCGGCGCTTGCCAAGGCTTGCCGCGCCGGCCGCACGGTCAAGGTGGACATGGGTGAGCTCTTTTGGATCGACGAGAACGGTAACGAGAAGCGCCACGGCTTTATCATCATCGCCGGCTCGGGCTTCGACGCCGAGATCATGATGAAGGCCGCTCCCACCAAAAACGACATTGGCGAGATCGCCTACTTCCTCTCCGCGCTCGCCACGCCCAACCCCACGGTGGCGCACTTTACCATTGAACACGACGGCATGGTCGAGGAGCTCGACGGCATCTGCTGCATGGCGGGCAATACCTCAGTCATCCAAAACGACATCAACCTGTTCCCCAACTGCCGCATGAACGACGGCATGGTCGACATCGTCGTTATTGAACCCGTGCGCACGGTGCAGCTGCTCCCCACGGTGATCACCGCCGCGCTCGACCCCGCCGGCAAGGTGCTCGGCCGCCCGCAGTTTAAGATTATCCAGACCAAGGAAGCCAAGATTACCTGCACGCCGTCGCTGGGCATGCAGTTCGATGGCGAGATCATCTCCAGCAACTCCGGTGTCTTTGGCGCCCGCGCGCTTCCGCAATGCCTCGACCTCATCGTCGACGAATTCTCACCACTCGGAAAATAGGAGAACCCCGTGAACGACAACCCTATCCTTGGCTTTATCGTCATCGTTCTGGCCCTGCTCGTGGGCTACGCCATCAACCTGATTCACCGCCGAAAGAAGTAAATCCACATTGGTATGATATTCATCCAATCACCGAGGAGAAGTCCAAGGGCAACAACATGGCCGCCATGGGTGTTGGCGCCATCATCATCGGTGTCTGTGGCTTCGTGATCTATCGTCGCAAGAAGGCCTAAGAACCCCACACCTTAAGGCGCGGGCGGGATGGCCAAGGTCGCCCCCCGCTCAGCCCGCCCCTTCGACCGGCGGGAAACGTCGCTGAAATCTTTCAAAAAAGATTCCCCGCAAACACTTTGCTGTGCTATAGTGCAACGCAACAGAAACAAGGTGCGACTGCGCCATGGCATCACGAAAGGAGCCACCAAGATGAAGAACGCGATGAAGTCCCTCAACAACTGGTGGTGGCGTGATGCGAATACGATCGGTCGACAGTGAGTCCCTCACGCCTGTTTTTGCGCTCTAGGTGATTGAAAGGCCTCCGGTTTCGACCGGGGGCCTTTTTCTATCTCGAGCCCGATCGCATTCGCATCACGCGCCTCCGCTTTTCCCTTGCACTCCCCTTCCGAAAGGATTTTCAACATGTCTCAGAACACCACCGCCCAGCCCCGCACCGTCCAGACCACTGACCGCGGCAAACTCGACCTCAAGGCACTCACTCTCTATGCCATCCTCCTCGCCGCCGGTTTCGTCCTCAACATGACCGTCTCCAAGTTCTTTAGCGGCCTCACCGGAGGCTTCCTCTCGCCCGAGTTCATCATCGCGGCTTTCTGCCTCGAGATTCTCATCGTCAAGCCCAACATCGGCCAATCCGCGATTATCGGCCTCCTCGCCGGCGTGGTAATCCAAATCACCGCCTCCGTCAAGGGCCCCGACCTGATCGCCGAGCCCGTCGCCGCCATGGTCATGGCTCTGCTCGTCTCCGTGCTCGCCGACTCCAAGGTCAAGGGCCTGCTCCCGCTCGTCAGCACCTTTGTTGTCACCTTCATCTCCGGCATGATCTACGCGGCGATCTTCTCCTTTGGCGTCATGAACAACCCGGCTTTCATGGGCGTCATGGCTCCTGTCGTCGTCGCCACCGGTGTTGCCAACGCCATCATCGTGACCGCCCTCTACATCCCCATTAAGAAGGCCCTCAAGCTTAACGACTAAGTAGCCGACAAGCCACACGCAGGCACCGCCGTCTTCAACGCCATCCTGGTCCAGGCCCTCAGCATTCCGCTCAAGAAGGTCTTCTCCAAGTAGTAATACTTGCTACCATGTAGACCGCCGTTCGTTTTGCGGCCGGTGCTCTTTTACGATAGAAAGGCCCCCATGAGCTCCAGCAATACCATCATCAAGCTCGATGACGTCTCATTTTCCTATGGGCACGAGGCGCAGAATGCCCTCGATCACGTCTCACTCGCCATCGAAAAGGGTGAGTTTGTGGGCGTCATCGGCCCCTCAGGCGCCGGCAAATCGACGCTTGCCGCCGTTATGAGCGGAGCCATCCCCCACCATTACACCGGCCAGCTCTTTGGAGCCACGCTCGTCGATGACCGCGACACCTGCGAGATCACCCTCACGGATATCTCGCGCGTGGTGGGAAGCGTGCTGCAGGACATCGATGCCCAGATGGTTGCGCCCATCGTTGAAGACGAGATGCTCTTTGGCCTCGAGAACTTTGGCATACCGCACGATCAAATCGAGGAGCGCATCAGTCAGACGCTGACGACCGTCGGCATTAGCGACCTGCGCCACCGCGAGATTGCCACGCTTTCGGGCGGGCAGAAGCAGAAAGTCGCAATCGCCGCGATCATCGCCATGGCGCCCAACGTGCTCGTGCTCGACGAGCCCACGGCAGCGCTCGACCCGGCAAGCTCCACGCTCGTTTTTGACACGCTGCGCCAGATCAACCGCGAACACGGCATCACCGTGGTTGTTATCGAGCAGAAGGTCGCGCTGTTGTCGAAATACTGCAGCCGCGTCCTCGTCATGGCAGACGGCAAGCTCGCGTTTGACGGCGAACCCCACCAGGTCTTTGCCCACGCAAGCGAGCTGCGCCAGATGGGCGTCGACAGTCCCCGCGTCGCGCGCATCGCAAACAGCCTGGCAGAAGTGGGTCTGTTGCCGAGCGATCAGGCGCCCTGCCTCAATGTTTCCGAAGCGCACCAGCTTATCTCGTCCTTACTTGCGGATGCAACGAGCAAGGACGCGCCCGCCGATGTGCCCGAGACCTCTCCCCATATCCCGGCGGTTCCCCGCGGCGTCAATCAGGAGCCAGTAGTCGAACTCACCGATGTGACCTTTGCCTACCCGCATGGCGGTGCCTCGGTCAGCGACCTCAACATGTGCGTCTATCCCGGCGAGCTCGTAGGCATCATCGGCCAGAACGGTGCTGGCAAGACCACGCTCACCAAGCTGTTGAACGGCCTTCTGCATCCAGCGTCGGGAACCGTGCGTATGGCGGGGATGAACACCGCCGACGTCCCCACCAGCGCGATCGCTGCAAAATGCGCGACGCTGTTCCAGAACCCCGACCGCCAGCTCTGCCGCGACACCGTACTCGACGAGGTTGCCTTTGGTCTTGAACTGCACGGTGTCGGCACCGACGAGGCCCGCCAGCGTGCACGGGTGGCGGCGGAGCGCTTTGGGCTCCCCTTGGACGAATCGCCGTTCTCGCTTTCGCGCGGACAGCGACAGATGGTCGCCCTAGCGTCCGTGGTTGTGCTCGATCCACAGGTGGTTCTGCTCGATGAGCCCACGAGCGGCCTCGATTACCGCGAGTGCATGACCGTGATGGAGACGGTGAGCGAGATGGCCGAGCGCGGCTGCGCCGTGATCATGGTGTGCCACGACATGGAGGTCGTCTCGGACTTTGCCCAGCGCCTGGTAGTCATGGCAGACGGACGCATCCTCGAGCGCGGCGACGCGAACCGGATCTTCGCCGACGATGCCCTCATGCGCGCCGCCTACGTGGAGCCACCGCAGGTTGTGGCCCTGTCCAAAGAACTCGCGCGCGACGTTTCGCCCCGATTCGCCGGAATCAGTCAGGTCTCCGATCTGGTCGACCTGGTAAAGGAGATGCTCAAGCATGACTAACGTGATCGACTACGTGCCCGGAGACTCACTGCTGCACCGGCTGAACCCCGTGACCAAGCTAGCCCTGGCCGCGGCTATTATCTTGGCGACCTTCCTCGGCGACACTTATGTGCTCCTGATCGCCCTGCTTGTGCTGACTTTTATCTTGGGCATCTACGCCAAATCGACCGCAGGCCTAGTCTCGCTCGTCAAGCTCATGGTGCCGCTCTCACTAATCATGCTGGTCCTGCAGACCGCCTTTATCCGCACCGGAGCCCCCATCTTTGCCTGGATTACCACAGATGGTCTTATCACCGGCACCAAGGCGGCGCTTCGCCTGCTCGGCGTGGCACTGCCGCTCATCCTCATGCTCACCATCACGCAGCTCGGCGATCTCGCTAACGCTTGCGTGGAGGTGCTGCACGTGCCGTACCGCTATGCGTTCACGTTTACCACGGCACTGCGCTTTGTACCGGTCTTTAGCCAGGAGATGAACGCCATCATGGAGGCGCAGACCGCGCGCGGCGTTGAATACGACACCAAGAACCCCCTCAAGAAGATTCAGCTCATGCTACCGCTCTGCGTGCCGCTGCTGGTGAGCTCCGTGGGCAAGACCGATGCCACTGCCCTGGCGGCCGAGCAACGTGGCTTTTATCTGCGTACGCGCGCGAGCTCGTACAAGCGCTATCCCATTAAGGGAATGGACATTGCCATACTTATTGCCAGCATTGCCCTCATCGTCCTCGGATTCTTGTTCTAACCTGCCAAAAAGGGACAGGTTTATTTTGGTCGGTTTTATATGGGCAAATGTCAGTCTCGTCCTTTAAGCTCCAGCACCAAGCAGCAACCGCAAAATGCAAAAGGCCCCGGCTCGCACAAACGAGCCGAGGCCTTTACTGTTTTCCCAGATAAAACCTACCAAAATAAACCTGTCCCTTTTTGGCAGGTCGAGAGCTACAGGCGGTAGGGGGCGCCGCTGCGGATGATGGACTCGCGTACCAAAACGTCCATGGCGTCGAGGGTGATCTCGGGCATCTCGCGATACTTTTGCAGCACCGAAAGCTCCGTGCAGGCCAGAATGACGCGGTCGCAGCCGCTGCGGGCAAACTCCCACATCACACGATCAAACTTATCCATATCGGGCTCGCGTCCTGCCTTCACGTCATCGTAAATAAGCGACATCACATCGGCCTGGCGCTTCTCGCTGGGATAGACGACTTCGACGCCCGCCGCCTCGCACTCGCGACCGTAGACGCCGGCACCCACGGTGCCATCGGTACCCATGATGCCGATCTTGCGCACCGGCTCGGCCGGCATGCTCAAGTTGGGGTCGAACTCACACTCCCCCATCACCACGCCGGCAAGCGCATAGCGCACCGACTCGCGCGGCATATGGATGATGGGGACCGAGGTAAACGACTGAATCTGATCGTAGAAGTAGTGCGACGTGTTGCAGGGAATGGCAATGTGCGCGCAGCCCAGCGTCTCGAGCGCCTGCGCGCATTCCTTCATGGTCGCCAGCAGCTCGGTATGGTCGCCGGTCTTAATGGCCAGCGTGCGGTCGGGCATGGTCGACTTAGAGAGCACCACCATGTCGATATGTTCCTGATCGCGGGCGGCCGCCGTGTGACGCACCACCTGGTCGTAGTAATACGACGTGGCCTCGGCGCCCATACCGCCGATAACTCCCAGCTTTTCCATCGCCGCCTCCTTGGTGACGCTCGCAGCATTGCGCGTATCATACCCGCGCCCGTCCGATACAAACCGGGCGGGCGCGACGTTCATCCTATTTGTAATACGTCTTAAACAGCTTAAAGTGACGCAGCTTGGTGTGCCACATGCGCAGCCAGCGGTTAAAGACAAAGTCGCCCTTCATAAACGAGGGGTCGGCGGCCTTACCCTCCTTGACCAGGCGATGCGCCTTAGCGCGCAGCTCGGGATCCTTGACGTATTTATCGACCACGCCCATGGGGACAACCATCCACAGCGCCTCGTTCTGCGCCGTCACAAACTCGGGCTCAAACGGGCGGTTGTACACATACTCGTCCACTACGTACTTGGCAACGTTAAAGCCACTGTTGGTGACGTAGTAGTTACTGCGGCCCTGGCGAGTGTTGAAGTCGAAGAACTTAAACGAACCGTCGCGCTCGTCGTATTTGACGTCAAAGTTGGAGAAGCCCGTAAACTTGAGGTCCTCGAGCAACTTGCGCACGCCGCCCATGAGCTCGTCATTGGGCTCGGTGATGATGCAGGCGTGGTTGCCAACGCCGTGAGGCTGGTGCTCCTCGAGCAGCACGTGGCCCAGGCACATCATGCGCACTTTGCCGTTACGGTCGGAATAGCTGGTAAGCACGCGCATGTACTCGTCGTTGCCGGGCACGCGATCCTGCAGGATCAGATCATCGGTGTAGCCACTCGCATATACGTCGCGAATGACCTGCTCCAGCTCGGCGCGATCGGCGATCTCGTAGGCCTTTTTCTGGCCCTCGAACTCGTGCTCCCACCACATGATGCCGTCGGAAGGCTTCAGGATCATCGGGAAGGGAAAATCGATCTGGTCGAGCACCTCGGCAGGAGCCTCTCCCTGGGCGTTGAGCATGGCCATGGTAAAGGTAAACGTATGCGGATAGGGAACACCGTGCTTCTCGCACAGCTCGTAGAAGATTTCCTTCTTCTGGCACTGTTCGAGCATGCTGTAGGGCGCATAGGGCGCGATGACGTTTGAGGCAAGCTCGCCGGCATCCTGAGCCTGTGCGGCAAGCGCGACATAGTTGTCGCCGCAGCCCATGAGAATAATCTTCTTATCGGGATTGGCCTGCGCGACACCGTTAATGGTCTCGATCATGACCGGCATGGTGTCGATATCAACATTGGGCGTGTAGTCGATAATCTGGCTGCGGTACGCAGGACCGGTCTGGTACTTGCCAAAGACCAGGCTCTTGACCTGATACTCCTCGTAAAAGGCGCGCGCCACCGAATAGGCGTTGATGTCGCCGCCGAGCAGCACGGGGATAAACTCGCGCTCTGTAAACTGCAATGCCATGGAAACTTCCTATCTAGAACTGCCCACGACGGGCGGTCTTTATGCAACCCGTTTATTTTAGCGTGCCGGACCGTTTCCTCCTAAAGCTCCACTGTATCTATGACAATCAACGCAATTATCCAGCATGAAGGCCGCACTCACCGCCGTATGACAAACGGCAATGAACCCACCGTTGTTGTAGGGTTCAGCATATTGATACCCCCGAGTGAAAGGCGCACGCGTGCTCCAGGACCTTCCAACCGATAACCCCATCCTCGATGCCGCAAAACGCGAGTTGGCGCAGCGCGCAAGCGACTGATCCTCTGCGCACCGCAAACGACGCTTACGACGGCGCCGCCTACATCACCTCCATCGATACATCGGCGCACAAAAGCACGCGCAAGACGCCCGTCGCCGGCGGACACGATACCGCCATCGAGCAGTTTGGCCTCGTCTCCGATGCCCACGCCGGGGACAACATCAGGGTAATCAAACTCGGCGACGGCACCTGTTCGTTCACCCCCGCCCAGGCGCTCAACAAAGTAGGGCAAGCTCGCCGCAATGGGACCTTATAGCCACAAACCCCAACGTTGAGATAGCTTTCACAGTCCAAAGCCCGTCCCAAACAGGCCCCCGTAACGTTAAAGTTGAACTCTATGGTTTCTCAACAATTCGATATAACTGCAGGTCAAAGCCAAAGTCTCAAGTTCAACTTGACCCTTTAAAACCTTTAAGGTTCAAGTTGAGGTCGAAAGCAGTAGTAGAATACCTGAGGAACAATAACCTACGATTGATTGCAGAGGGACTGGATGCAGCATTCGAATCATCGCACCGCAGCGCTCATCGCGTCGAAGCCGGCTCGTATCATCACGAGCGCCGCGCTCGCCGTTGCGTTGACGGCCACGCCGATGCTCTCCCCCGTCGCGGCGTATGCCGCCTCGCAGGCAACGCAGGATCAGCTTGCCGCCGCCCAGCAGAAGATCGAAGCCGCCACGAGCGCCTACAACGATGCCCGCACCAAGCTCGGCGATCTGCAGAAGCAGATTGACGCCAACGAGGCAAGTATCGAAAAGATCGAGGCGAAGCTTCCCGATCAGCAGGAAAAGGCATGCACCGCCATGCGCGATCTGTACAAGTACCAGAAGGGCACCAACCCCATCGTGAGCTTCCTGGTCAACGCACAGAGCCTGGGTGAGTTCATCACGACCTGCAAATACACCAACCAGATCACAAGCTCGAGCGTCGACGAGATCGAAGAGCTCAATAACATGCAAACCGAACTCGAGCAGAACAAGGCCGAGCTCCAGCAGGCCAAGTCTCAGCTTGAGGCAGAGCAGAAAAACGCCGAGGATGCGCTGGCGCAGGCCCAGCAGCTCCGCAGCGAGGCACAGGCAAAAGCCGAGCAGGAAAATGCCGCCGAGCTTGCCAAGCTTGAGGCCGATAAGGCCGCTGCCGCCGAAAAGCTCTCGGGCGAGGGCGTGAGCGGCAGCAATTCCAGCAGCCAGGCCACCAACGCCAACACCACCATCGACACCACGGTGAACAACGCCAACACCGGTAGTTCCGATTACGATTCGTTCATTAATGAGTGGACGAGCCGCATCGACAATTACCTCGCCGGCTCCCCTATGGCAGGCCAGGGCTATAACTTTGCCGTCGCCGCTTGGAATACCGGCGTCGACCCCCGTTGGTCCCCCGCCATCGCCTGCATCGAGAGCACCAAGGGTGCTTATTGCGCCAATTCTTACAACGCCTGGGGCTGGAGTGCACGTGGCGGCGGTTGGCGCAGCTTTGGCAGCTGGAGCGAGGGCATCTTCGCTCACGTTGCCTATCTGGGCGCCAACTACGGCTCCACCCTTACCCCGGCTGCGGCCAAAAAGTACTGCCCACCCACGTGGCAGGACTGGTACAACAAAGTCGCCGCTCAGATGAACCGCATCTAAGTGCAACTGCAAAGGGCCCCAATGGGGCCCTTTTCTTTTAGGTAGCGGAGGTATCGACGACGCCGGTCGCATTGGCAACTGCGACTATGACGATCATGCATAGGAGCAGCACACCCAATGCCTTGAGCCAGAGTTTCGCGAGCTTCTTGCCGCGATAGCTGTCGAGCACTGCGAATCGCCGACGAAGACGGCGCTTATCGAGCACCGCAAAATGCATAAGCGCCATAAGGCCATCGACAAAGAAAAAATACTCGATTATGAGAAGCCACGTCGGGTAGCTTTGGTTTGCTCCCGTGGGTTGAAAGACGGCAAAGTGACTTCCGGCAAAGAACACAAGCAGCGAGAAGCAGACGAGCGTATTCCAAATGCGCCCCAGGGACTCCGGAACGCGAGAGAGCAGACCGCATGCAGCGGAGGTGGCAGGCCTAGGAAGCCTTGCGGGGTTCTGGAGCCCTTGGGGCGTCAACAACTTCTCCGAGGCCGGAGTACGGACAGGCGCAGGCGCAGGAGGCCGCACGGGGCGACTCAGATCGTATGCCGCGCGCGTCGCCCGTCCCAACGCTTCCGCACTTGCAAAGCGCTTGGCCGGATCGAGCGCCATCGCCATGCAAACGACATCGGCCAATGGGCCGGGAACGCCGCATGCCTCGCATTGTTCGCGCATGTCCCGACCCGGCTTGGGGTCGACTCCCGTCAAACAAAAGAACAGCAGGGCACCGAGCGCGTAGACGTCGCTTCGCACGCTCGTCTGTCCAAACCCATACTGCTCGGGAGGCGCATAGGGCCGTGTCCCAAACTTGACAGTATCGGCATCGGCGCCATCGCGCCACACGCGCGCGATCCCCAAGTCGATAATCACCAGCGATGAAAACGTCAGGCCGTCATCAGGCGTATAGTTGGCACCTGTCACGATGATATTCGACGGCTTGAGGTCGCGATGGATCACCGGCGCCGAAGCCTCCCCCACCATTGCAAAACCGGCATGGAGCTCGCCCACGGCGTCGCAAAGGACAGGATACAATTCACGCGCATAATCGGGAGCGGATCCCAGACGGTCCACCAGTGCCCCGAGTGTCTCCCCTTCTATGTATTCCATAACCACGTTGAGCTCGTCGCCCGCACGACGACAATCGACGATTCTGGGCAGGTGCTCAAAACGCCTGCCTGCCCGCTGAGCGGCAAACAGACGCTCGTATGCCCCGCCGATTTGAGCCGAAGCATCGATGCGTTTACGGACAAAGGGACCGAGCGAACCACCGCCGGTTCCTTCAAAGTACACGAGCTCGGTTGTTTCAACGGACGAGCGCTTAAGTACACGCTCCACGCGATAGCTGTCGTCGCAATCGAGCGACGCCAGGTGCTCGGCAAGCGCTGCGGTCAGCTCGTCATTGGAATATGTTGGGGTCTGAGTATCCATAGCCTCCATCATAGCGCAGGGCGCAGACACCCCATGGCATCCGCGCCCCGTTCGTTTGCATCGTTGTTCGACAGCTCCGCCGGCTCAGATATCAGCGGCTAATTCACCGTCTCCTCGCCAAAGCGATACAGCTCCTCGTTGACCTTTTGGAGGCTGCACCCGCGATCGATGCAAAAGATGATAATCGCATCGCGGCGGTCCTTGCAGTTAAGGACGCTTACCCCGGCAGCCGTCAGCGCACGGTTGGTCTCTTTGAGCGTCAGCGCCATCGCAAAGGCAATCTGCAGTACCTTATTGCGACTCGGATGACGCGCACCGGTAAAGATCTGATAGCCAAAGGTCTCATTGAGATCGGCCATACGAACCACGCGCGAGCGCTCCAAGCCCTTTTCCTGCAGTAGCTGCTTCAGGTAATCCGAAAGCGACGGGGCGGCAAAGTCGTGCTCCCTGATATAGCCATCGATGTTCGGCGCATCGAGAAGCTCATTGAGCAACTCCTCGGTCAGCTTTTTATCGGGCATACGACTTCACCTCCCATCCGGCGCAACGGTAGCGACATGCTAGGCCAGCACCCAGCTTGCAGTGGCAGACTTATCAAACATGTTGGCAAAATACAGTGCCTTCTTGATATCGCCATCAAAGTAGATATTGCCCGCCACGGAGCCACCGGCGGAAAGGGTACCAGACTGCAGCTCATCGGAGCCCTCGCTGTAGTAACCCTGATTCTGTTGGGCGCCGTTGGCGTCCTCGCCCTTCCAGTCGTAGATATTGTAATCTGCACCCTCATCGCCATTGTTGACGTACGTGACGTGAATGCCCGTCATGGTCGAACCGTCATAATTAGTAAGGCCGGGCTGGACGGAATCGACAACGACGGAAAGACCGGCAGCCGTGGTCACCGTCGTGCCAACCGCCAGGTCAGTCGTAGGCTGCTCTTCCTTCTTCGCCTCTTCCTTCTTGTCGCCATCGCCAGCGTCCTCGGTGACGGTCGCCTTATCGCTACCACAACCGGCAAGAAGACCGGCAGTCCCCAAGGCGACGGTGGCGAATGCGCCAAGTGCAGCGCGACGGCTCAGCAGCACTTCGTTTTCGAGCTTTTTCATTATGCATCCTTCCTACGATCCGGCTACCGCGCCGGTACACAGCACATCGTAGGAAGGATTAAACTTGAATTCATTAGCTGAGAGCTAAGGTTGCCATATAGAAGAGCATGAAGCGCGTGTCCATCGCCGATGACACCTCGAGGCTTGCCAACATCGATTTGAACTACTGGTTCTACGCCTGCAGCGCCTTGCCTCGATTTCCGACATGGCGAACCTGCACGGCGTGGTCCATACGGACGACGACGCTCTCGAGCATGCCCTGCACGCTCGATGCTTGCACGAGCTCGACAGAATCCTGGTAGATGCGGGCTGAGAACCGCCCAAGGGTCGCATGGCCCGACCACATTCAACAACCACAAGGCCATCGTGGGCGGCAATGACACGGCCTGCGGCTCAAAGCAGACGATGGGCGCGATACGCCGCGACGACGGCGAGGGGCAGGCGGGTTAGCTGACGGCTGGATGAGGCTTGGAACTGAACCAAATAGCACCCCTGACGGCTGCGCAGACGTCTTTCCTGCGCTGCTGCCAGGAATGAGTGCGCCGCCCCAGCGTTGCAGGCTAGGCGTTGGGCGTAATGGCGCGTAGCAAGAACCGGCCTACCCCTCATTGAGATATTGCCTTCGGTCGGCCATGTGCTTTCCGGCGAGGGAACTTCCATGACGCAGTCCGTCCGAAATCGTCTCTCGGAAATAGTCGTCTTTCTCATCGCAGAGATTCTCGAGCTCCACCACTCGCGATGCCAAACGGTCTGAGACCTCGCGCTCTATTACGAGATCGTCTGACAGCTGAGCGTTTTCTTCCGTCAGCCGAGTATTCTTTTCCAGCAGCTGATCTTTCTCATGCGAGTTGTTGGCAACGTAGGCGACAGCCCCAATGGCAGCCGCCCAGGCAATCCCCTTCTTATGTTCTTTGACGAATTGGACGGCTTTCGCTGCGCCCTCCTTAACGATATCGGGAATGGCTTCCACCTTTTCTCGGGTGGCCTGCATGAGAGGCTTCTTTTCCGCATCGTCAAGCTCAAGGTCGGTTTCCGTCAGCGTTGTCTTCACGCTCTCTTCCTGCTGCTCGTCCTTGAACTCGAACTCTTCCATTTCAGCCTCCATTCCTTCCTCTTTGGCGTATTTTACCCCGTGCTTTAGGCCGATTACTCAGTTGCCAGCTGATTTGTGACCACAGCGGATAATGCACTCGCAAGTTGACCTATGTCCTGCCAGGAGATCCAGTGGAGTCTATTGCAGTGACGCTCATCGGCGTCACTGCAACACCGATCGGAGTGGTCGAGTCCAACTCGCGCAGCCGCGCGGTTATGGAGCTCAAGATCGACGAGCTCACATCGAGCGAGCCTACAAACTCGAGCAGGAAATGGCCGTGGTCAGGCTCGACGTTGACGCGCTTTTGCGATGGGCTGGCATGGGGGCTGGCGATTGCGGCCTGCATCCCCGTGTTGCTGGCGGCGGTGCTCTCGCGCCAAACGCTTGCGCATTCGGATTGCTACACAACGAATGAAACTTGTTGATGCGAGGCGCGGTTCATTCAGGGTCCGCCCCCTCGCTTCATCCTCAAGAAGCTCGTCGAAGCCTACCCCACCGTTACGGATTCCCCGGTAAAGGCACTGATCATCAACAGGACAAAGAACACCAGGCAGCTGACACTCAGCGGGTACGCAATAATCAGGAAGACGACCCCCGCCGACATTGGTTTTACCGTCGGCACGGCGTTGCTCACGATTGCGGCAGAGCCAAATCGTCACGCCAATAGCCACGATCAACAGCAAACTGCCGCTGCCGCCAACCCGGCAAGCGCAAACATAACGCCAATGCTCACAGCAATAACCGGAAGCAACAACAAGCCGCATCCACACCCACCGGGACTATAAACGGCAGACTGTCGGCGTCGCCCCATCGTCACTCCAACCTCAACATCTTTGAACACTACAATGCGATAGCCTGCTGAACAGGAACGATCTTATCCAGTTCCGGCTCGATGCGCCTCTTTTCCGCCTCGAGGTCAAACGCTATCTGGGCGCGCAGCCAATAACCATCCGTTAGGCCAAAGTAGCGGCAAAGGCGAAGATCGGTGTCAGCCGTAACACGACGCCTCCCCAAAATAATCTGCCCAATACGCTGTGCCGGAATCCCGGTCTCCTTAGCAAGACGATATTGAGAAATGCCCATAGGAACAAGAAATTCCTCTTTGAGAAGTTCACCAGGAGTCACCGGTGACAGCAAATCGGGCGCGGTCTCATCACTTGTGATAATCGACGATTTCGACATTCCAAGCCATCCCCTGTCTCCACTCAAAGCAGACCCGATAGCGCTCATTAACACGGATACTATATTGGCCGGCGCGATCGCCCTTCAACGCTTCAAGACGATTGCCCGGAGGAACGCGAAGGTCATCAAGTGAAGCACAAACCTGCAGTTGACGAATCTTCCTCAATGCGACCCGCTCAAAGGGCACGAACCTCCTGACCCGCACACCCATTGCAAAACGTTCGGTATCCTCATCTTTGTACGATGCAATCATAGTATCGCCTTACGTTAATAACGTCAAACGTTTCTACAGACATACATCTCTATTATACCGTACATTTGTTCGTATTTTCTAGAACATGCGCCAGCGCCGATTAACCAAGCAAAAGCAATCGTTTGTAGACATCGAGGCCCTTGAGCAAAATTCCCTCGTCAAAGAGCATGGTATCGGTGTGAAGGGCGCTCGTGGCATAGGCGGGACAGCCATCCGAATCGCTCGGGTTTTCTTGACCCTCCGGCACACCCGTGCCCAACAAGAAGAATACGCCCGGCAGATGGCGCTGATAGAACGCAAAGTCCTCGGCAATTAACAGCGGCTCCTCCACAAGCTGCAGGCCGGGCAAGGCAGGCGCGACACAGGCAAACAACTCGGGGTCGTTGTTGACCGGCGGATAGCCCTCGGCAAAGTCGAGATCGTACGTGCAGCCCGTTGCAGCGCATGCCTCATCAAGCACGCGGCGCACGCCTTCGCGCGCCCGGTCGAACATGCCGTCCGTAAACACACGCAGGCTTCCGGCCACATGGGCCTCCCCCGCCACCGCGTTGCAAACCGTACCGGCCTGCAGCAGACCAAACTTGCCGATGCAGGGCTCGTCGCCGCCCAGCTCGTCCATCAGCTCGCGCTCGGCAACCAAAAACTTCGCTGCCGCCAACGCGGCATCGTGCGACTCCTCGACCGGCACGCCATAGGTCTTAGCAATATGGATGCTCGTACCGTGAATATAGATATGCGTCTCGCTCGAACGCGCCAGCAGCGGACCGGAACAGCTCGCCAACGTGCCGGCAGGCAGATCGGGCCACACATGGAAGCCAAAAATGCGGTCGGCCCCATAGCGCTCGAACACGCCGCTCTCGCATACCGTCTTGGCACCACCGGTCGTTTCCTCGGCCGGCTGGAACACAAAGAGCACGTTGCGCCTCATGGCGCCCGGCTGCTCGCGAATCGTACGGTCGACATACGTCGCGGCGGCAAGTGCCATGGCCATGTGACCGTCATGTCCGCAAGCGTGCATCTTGCCGGGATGGGTCGAGGCAAAGGCCGCCCCTGTCGCCTCCTCAATGGGCAGCGCATCCATATCGGCGCGAATCGCCGTGGCATGCGCGGCATCAACGCCGGCGTCGAAGAAAGCGCAGACGCAGCTGGGGCACGGATGGGTCACTTCGCAGGTGAGCGGTGCCAGCACGCCCTCGATATAGGCAATGGTTTGCGGAAGATCGAAATCGAGCTCCGGAATGCGATGGAGATCGCGGCGATAGCGACGGAGTTCTTGGAGCTCGGTCATAGAGGATCCCTTCGTGAGGCACATCTGTTGCAACTTATTGTGATACAGGATTGTGGCGCACATGTTTCCAGCATATCCCTGCATTTTTTAAACGTTATATACGAATACTCTTGTTTGGTAAAGTGCAACGTGATAGGGTCTTTACCACTTGATAGAGGCGCGGGCACGAAGAGCCGCGGGTGAGCCGGCAGGCTTTGACCCCGCGGGGAGGCGAAACCCGCCGAACTGGGTTTTTCGGGCACGAACAACCTGGTGGGCCTGTGGGAAACACCCACAGGACTGTCTGCAGCAATGCGGGAGCGCTATCCGGACATTGGGTCCACGCTATGCGGATTCGATGCGCAGATGGCGCCGTCTGGATAGCGAGGTTTACGGGACATGGCATTGACCCCCAACGAGGCATATGCGGCCAAGCAGCCGTTTGTGGACAAGGAGACGCTCGAGCATATCGTCGAGCAGTTCCCCACGCCGTTTCATCTATACGACGAGGCGGGCATCCGCCGCAACATGCAAGAGGTGCGCGACGCCTTTGCGTGGAACCCGGGCTTTAAGGAATACTTTGCCGTCAAGGCCAACCCCAACCCGGCACTCATCTCCATTCTCAACGAATACGGCTGCGGCTGCGATTGCTCGAGCTATACCGAGCTCATGATCGCCCGCTCGCTGGGTATCACGGGGCACGACATCATGTTCTCGTCCAACGACACGCCGGCTGCGGACTTTGAACTCGCCGACAAGCTGGGTGCCATCGTCAACTTTGACGACATCAGCCACATCGAGTTCTTTGAGCGTGTTGCGGGGCCCATCCCCAAGACGGTCAGCTGCCGCTTTAATCCGGGCGGCCTGTTCCAGCTCTCCAACGGCATCATGGACAACCCCGGCGACTCCAAATACGGCATGACCACCGAGCAACTCTTCGAGGCCTTCCGTATGCTCAAGACCAAGGGTGCCGAGGACTTTGGCATCCACGCCTTCCTTGCCAGCAACACCGTCACCAACGACTACTACCCCAAGCTCGCGCGCATCCTCTTTGAGCTTGCCGTGCGCCTGGAGCGCGAGACCGGCGCACACGTCGCCTTCATCAATCTATCCGGCGGCGTCGGCATCCCCTACCTGCCCGAGCAGCAGGCCAACGACATTCACGCCATCGGCGAGGGAGTGCACGCGGCATACGACGAGATCCTGGTCCCCGCAGGCATGGGCGATGTGGCAATCTACACCGAGATGGGCCGCTTTATGATGGGCCCCTACGGCTGCCTGGTCACCAAGGCCATCCACGAGAAGCAGATCTACAAGGACTATATCGGTGTCGATGCAAGCGCCGTCGATTTGATCCGCCCCGCCATGTATGGTGCCTACCACCACATTACGGTGATGGGTCAGCCGGGCGGCGCCGACAAGGGCACAGCGCCCGTCACGAACACCTATGACATCACGGGCAATCTGTGCGAGAACAACGACAAGTTCGCCATCGATCGCGAGCTACCGCATATCGACATGGGCGACCTGCTTGTAATCCACGATACCGGTGCGCATGGCTACTCCATGGGCTACAACTACAACGGACGGCTGCGCTCCGCCGAGGTCCTGCTGCGCCCCGATGGCGCGGCCGACCTCATCCGCCGCGCCGAGCGCCCGGGCGATTACTTTGCCACGCTCGACGTGCTGCCGTGCGGCCGAGAACTGTTGGCCAAGTCGCGCGCCGAAAGTGCCCGCCGCCGCGCCCAAGACGAGCGCCTGGCAGTCGCCGCCCAATGGAACAAGCGCATCCAGATCGCCGAAGCGAAGGAGAAGAACATGGACATCCGCAATCTCGAGGGCTCAATCGTCGCCCTGGTTACGCCGTTTAAAAAGGACGGCAGTGTCGACTTTGATGCACTCGAGCGCCTTATCGATTTCCACCTGCAAAATGGCACCGACGCCATCCTCGTCCTGGGCACCACCGGCGAGAGCGCCACGATGACCGACGACGAGGACAACTCCGTTGTCGCCGCGGTGGTCAAGCAGGTTGCAGGACGCGTCCCCGTCATCGCCGGCTCGGGCTCCAACTCCACGCAGACCATGCTCACCAAGTCGCTCACTTACCAGGGCTTGGGAGCCGACGGCCTGCTGCTCATTACCCCCTACTACAACAAATCCAACGAAGAGGGTATCTACCAGCACTTTAAGACCGTCGCCGATGCCGTAGACATCCCCTGCATCCTGTACAACATCCCCGGCCGCTGTGGCTGCGGCATCAGCGAGCGCAACGTGGAGCGCTTGGCCGCGCACCCCAACATCATGGGTATTAAGGAAGCCTCGGGCAACGTCGCCTACGCTGCCAAGATCGCCCACCTGCTGTCCGACGACTTCCGCATGTACTCGGGCGAGGACGCGCTCACCGTGCCGCTCATGAGCTTGGGTGCTTCGGGCACCATCAGCGTGTGGGCCGACGTGCAGCCGCAGCTCGTACATGACATGTGCCGCGCCTATCTGGACGGTGACGTGGCACGTGCCCGCGATATCCAGATTGCCGGCCAGCCGCTCATCAATGCCCTCTTTAGCGAGGTCAACCCCATCCCCGTCAAGGAAGCGCTCGCCCAGATGGGTATGATCGAGGCAAACTACCGCATGCCGCTGTGCCCCATGGCAGACGATACGCGCTCCGCACTTACCGATGCTCTGAAGGGAGCTGGTCTACTTGATTAAGACCGTCATTATGGGAACGGGCCGCATGGGCTCGCTCATCCGCACTACCGCCGAGGGTATTGTCGACGCTGCCGGAGAGCCCGTTTTTGACATCGTCGCCCAGATCGGCTTCGACTTGTCCGAGCTCGAGAACGCTCCGGCAGCCGACGTCATCATCGACTTCTCGAACGTTGCGACCTTCGACGCCGTCGTCGCCTATGTCGAGCGCACGGGCGCGGCGTTGGTCTCGGGCACCACAGGCTATACGCCCGAGCAGATGGATCGCCTGCGCGAGCTGGGTCAGAGCACCCGCGTCATGCACTCCGGCAATTACTCCATCGGTATCGCAGCCCTGCGTCATCTGGTGGCACAGGCCACGCGAGAGCTGCCCGGCTTTGACTGCGAAATCGTCGAGACGCACCACAACCAAAAGGTCGACGCCCCCAGCGGCACTGCCAAGTTGCTGCTCGACGCCGTCGTCGAAGCCGAACCCGAGGCAGGCTACCACCCCGTCTATGGCCGCGAAGGCATGTGCGGAGCGCGCGACCCCAAGGAGATCGGCGTGCACTCGCTGCGCGGTGGCACTGTCGCCGGCGTGCACGAAGTGAGTTTCTTTGGCCAGGACGAGGAGGTCACGCTCACGCATCGCGCCACGAGTCGTCAGATCTTTGTCAACGGCGCCTTGGCAGCCGCGCAGAAGCTCGTCACCCGCGAACCCGGCTTCTATACGTTCGACCAGGTCATGTTTGCCTAACCAGGCATCAACCGGATCCACCCAAAGGAGAGACCGCAAATGAGCAACGCAGCCGAAATGGATGCACAGGAGATTATCAACTATATCGCCACCGCGCCCAAGAAGACGCCCGTCAAGCTGTACGTGCGCGAAAAGCCGGGCATGAAGGTCCAGTGGGGCAGTGCGCATGTCTACGGCGGCCGCCGTGGCAAGACCGTCTTTGGCGACTGGGATGAGCTCAAGGCAATCCTCGACGCCAACGTCGATTCCATCGACTACTACGATGTGGAGAACGACTGCCGCAACTCCGCCGTGCCCATGCTCGACCTCAAGGGCATCAACGCCCGCATCGAGCCGGGTGCGATCATCCGCGACCGCGTCGAGATCGGCGACCGTGCCGTCATCATGATGGGCGCCATCATCAACATCGGCGCCGTCATTGGCGAAGGCTCCATGATCGATATGGGCGCCGTGCTGGGCGGTCGCGCCACCGTGGGCAAGAACTGCCACATTGGCGCCGGCACCGTGCTGGCAGGCGTCGTGGAGCCCGCCAGCGCCACGCCCGTCATCATCGAGGACGACGTTATGATCGGCGCCAATGCTGTGGTCCTGGAAGGCGTGCGCGTGGGCAAGGGTGCTGTCGTTGCCGCCGGCGCCGTGTGCGTCGAGGACGTCCCCGCCGGTGCCGTCGTGGCCGGTGTCCCCGCCCGCGTCATCAAGATGCGCGACGAGAAGACCGACAGCAAGACCGGTCTCGAGGAAGGCCTGCGCCAGCTGTAGGGTTACGCGGTTTTACCAAACCGCGTAACGGCTCGACGCTCCAAACGACCCAGAGCGGCAATCTGACGTTCAATCGTCGGGCATGGCCAGAAGGTCAATGCCCTCCTCTTTCACGTCACCTTGCTCGCTCTGGGTCGTTTTCGCTGACTTATGCGCAACCTGCAACGTGATTAAGCCCCAAGTAAAAAGGCCGAAACCCCATCCAGGGCTTCGGCCTTTGCTTTCCCGCTGTAGGCGCAACGCAACTTATCGGTTCTCGATGCTGCCGATGTTTTTGAGCTCGATGGAGATGAGGCCGTTGGGCTCGTTGACAAACTCGATGTACTCGGAATTCGAACCCATCTCGGCCGGGAAGCTGATCTCGATGCCCGTGTCGGTACGAATCTTGTGATTGCGTACGGCCGCGCGTTCGACCTGCTTGCGCTCCACGGGCACGCGCTCGGGCACCTTCTCCTCGGTCAGCGCCGCACGCACGCTCTCCTTGATAACCGGCTCGTCCTCAAAGACCTCATCGACGATATCCCAAGGCGGCAGCTCCTCGTCGTCTTCAACCTTCTCGGCAACGGCGGCTTTGACCTTGGCGAGCGCTACGGCCGTGTTGGCGCCGTGCTCTTCGGCGACTTCCTCGACCACGCGCGTCACCGTGTCGATGACCTCCTTACCCGAAACCCCCGTGTCGCACTGCAGCAGGCCGTCGGGAATGAGCATGCGATCCTCGCCGGCAATCTTGCGCTTCTTGTCCACGTAGCCGATCTCCATGGTGCTCGCGCGCACGATGGCATAGCTCGGCACCTTTTGCGAGGGGTTTGGCAAAATGGCGTAGTGGCGCGCGATGTCGTTACGAACCTCGCCCTCTTCGCGACCCACCTCGTGCATGAATGCCTGCTTGGAGCCCAGCAGCATCACGGCAAACCAGCGGGCATCTTCATCATCGTCAAAGTCCGCCACCAGCACGTCGGTGGACTCGGCTTTCTCGGCCTTGGTGAGCTCGGAGGAAATAAACTCCGCAATCTGCTGAGACAAGTCCACGAACTCACGCTCACCAAAGAAATAGCCCTTGAGCTCGCCGCCAAACGCAGAGTTCTCCGCAAACGTGGCGCGCTTATTATCGGCCGAGGTACGTGCGCGGCGCAGATGCGTGGTCACAAAGCTGCGCACGGTACGGCTTTCGATATCCAGCTCGCGCTGGCTC
Organism: Collinsella sp. LCP21S3_C7; assembly: GCF_052118485.1. NCBI lineage: Bacteria > Bacillati > Actinomycetota > Coriobacteriia > Coriobacteriales > Coriobacteriaceae > Collinsella > Collinsella sp. LCP21S3_C7. Next base: position 174,568 of record NZ_JBQKHC010000001.1, read on the forward strand.
ATGACGTTGACGGCAGAGTCAAAGTCCAGGATATGCAGAATCGCGTGATTGATTTTCATATACGGCATTCCGTTCTAGATCGCTTTTGGCACGAACCAGTATAGCGGTCGAGTCCGACCCAGGCGCATCGAAGATTGGTGCAAACAAGCCTGTCCCCTTTGCATAAAAAAGCGCCCGGGTCACATGGGCCCGGACGCCTTCGTTGTAGCCTGTTGCTTATACGAGCCGAATTTAGCAGGAAAAGTCGACGCTGTCGATAATGTCCTTGAGGGCCTTTGCGGAGGCGGTGAGCTCATGCTGCTCGTCATCGTTCAGCGGCACGGGAACGCGGCAGATGACACCGTCGCGACCGACGACCGTCGGCATGGAGATGGCAAGATCGGACAGGCCGTACTCGCCCACCATGAGCGAGGAGACGGGCAGAACAGTCTGCTCGTCACGCATGACGGCAGTGCAGATGCGCTTTACCGCCATAGCGACACCGTAGTAGGTGGCGTGCTTCTTCTCGATGATGGTGTAGGCGGAGTTCTTGACGTCCTCGGCAATGCGCTTCTCGGCAGCCTCATGCTCCAGATGGCCGTGAAGCTCGCAGAAGGTGTTCAGCGGCACGCCGGCAACCTGAGCGCTGGACCAGGCGACAAACTCGGAGTCGCCGTGCTCGCCCATGACGTAGGCCTGAACGTCGCGCGGGTCAACCTCGACGTGAGCGCCGAGCATCTGCTGCAGACGGCCGGTGTCGAGCACGGTGCCGGAGCCGATGACATGGCCCTCGGGCAGACCGGACATCTTGATGGCGGCGTAGGTCAGAACGTCGACCGGGTTGGAGACGATGAGCAGAATGCCGTCGAAGCCAGACTTCTTAATCTCGGGAATAATGGACTTAAAGATGCTGACGTTCTTGTTGACCAGGTCCAGGCGGGTCTCACCGGGCTTCTGAGCAGCGCCAGCGGTGACGACGATCATGGCGGCGTCGGCGACATCAGAATAATCGCCGGCGTAGATCTTCATCGGCTCGGCAAACGTCATGCCGTGCGCAATATCCAGGGCCTCGCCCTCGGCGCGGTTCTTGTCCACGTCGATGAGAACCATCTCGGAGAACAGACCACTCTGCATCAGCGCGAACGCCGAAGACGAACCGACGAAACCGCAGCCGACAATAGCGACCTTCTTCTCGTTAACCATTAGAAACTCCCATCTCTCTCCACAAACAAGCCGCCCGGGAACGACCCGAACGGCTTGCCGTGATCCCAATACATCCAATCGGGACTTTGATTATGCTCCTATACGCAGCCAAAAATCGACCGTTTACCGAAATTGTTTGCAGGATTCGTAAAATAACTGCACGAAATCGGTTTCGGGCTATTGACGAGCCCAAATAGTCTTCTAATACAGGCCCGCCTCACGGATGGCCTCGACAGCCAAAGCGATCTGATCGGGCGGCAGGACCAGCGCCATGCGCACGTGCCCCTCGCCCGAAGGGCCAAAGCTCGCGCCCGGCGTCACCACAACGCCGGCCTTCTCCATAAGCTCCTCGCAAAACGCCATGGAATCGGTGCGGCCACCGGGAAGCTTGGCCCACACAAACATAGAGCCATGCGCGTTGGGACGCTCCCAGCCCAGGTCCTCAAGACCGTCGCACAGGGCATCGCGGCGCTCCTGGTACTTCAGACGTTGCGCCTCGACCTCATCGCGCGGACCATTGAGGCAGGCGATGGCGGCCTTCTGAATCGGGAAGAACATGCCAAAGTCGATCTGGCTGCGCAGCTTGGCAAAGGCAGAGACCACATCCTCACGGCCGACCAAAAAGCCGATGCGCGCACCGGTGACGTTAAACGACTTGGAAAGCGAGAAGAATTCCACGCCCACCTCGAGCGCGCCGGGATACTGCAAGAAACTGCCGCCGGGCTCGCCGTCAAACACGATGTCGGAGTACGCGTTGTCATGGACGATCAGCAGGTCGTGCTCGCGGGCGAAGGCGATGATCTCCTCGTAGACCTCGGGCGTGCCCACCGAGCCCACCGGGTTGGCGGGCAACGACACGATCATGTACTTGGCACGATCGGCCACCTCGGGATCGATGCCCGCCACATAGGGCAGGTAATTGTGCTCCGCCACCAGCGGATAGTACTCGAGCTTGGCATCGGCGATCTTGGCGCCCGCCTCAAAGACCGGATAGCACGGATCGGGAACCAGAATGGTGTCACCCGGATCGAGCAGGGCCAGGCCCAAATGACCCACGCCCTCCTGCGTGCCGTTGCACGACTGCACCATGGACGGCGTAATGCCCGAAACGCCAAAGCGACGCTCATAGTAATCGCACACGGCCTGCTTAAGCTCGGGCAGGTCGCGCAGGGAATACTTCCACATCTCGGGATTTTGGGCGGCCTGCGTGAGCGCGTCGACCACGTGGTCGTACGGCTTAAAGTCGGGCGTTCCCACGCTCATGTTGTAAATGGTCTTGCCCTGAGCCTTCAGCGCAAGAAGTTTGTTGTTGAGCGAGGCGAAGACCTCCGCGCCAAAGCGGTCGAGACGCTGCGATGCCTGCATGGTGCCACCTTTCGATATAAAAAATACGGCGCTCCGACAAGAGCGCCGCGCGATACGGGCCATCAGATTGCAAAAGTGTAACGCTTGCAACCCCCGTATTGGTTCAATTTAGCCAACCTTAGTCAATTGGATTGAGCGCGTCGATCCGCGCAAGCCACAGACGCGAGCTGGCGTCACTCGGCATACGCCAATCGCCGCGCGGGCTGAGCGTCACCGAGCCCACCTTGGGACCATCGGGCAGACAGCTGCGCTTAAACTGCTGGGCAAAGAAGCGACGATAGAACGTACGCAACCACGTGTGGACGGTCTTGGCGTCATAGACACCCTCAAAGCTCTTGAGCGCCATACGGTAGATCTTGCCCGGCTCAAAGCCAAAACGCAGCAGGTAATAGAGGAAGTAATCGTGCAGCTCGTACGGGCCCACCAAATCCTCGGTCTTCTGAGCAATCTCACCGTCGCCCGTCGGCGGCAGAAGCTCGGGGGACACCGGCGTATCGAGGATATCGAGCAAGACCTCGGCAATACGCCCGCCAAAGACATCAGCGGCATAACGTACCAGATGGCGCACAAGCGTCTTGGGCACGCTCGCGTTGACGGCGTACATGCTCATGTGGTCGCCGTTATAGGTAGCCCAGCCGAGCGCCAGCTCTGACAGGTCGCCCGTGCCGATAACAAAACCGCCAGCCTGGTTGGCCAGATCCATCAGAATCTGCGTACGCTCGCGGGCCTGGCTGTTCTCGTAGGTCACGTCCTGAACTGCCGGGTCGTGCTCAATGTCCTTGAAGTGCTGCTCCACGGCCGTGTGGATCGAAACCTCGCGGAAGCTCACGCCCAGGTCGCGAGCGAGCGACTCGGCATTGGACTTGGTGCGATGTGTCGTGCCAAAGCCGGGCATGGAAACCGCCGTGATACCCGTGCGCGGCAGCCTCAGCGCATCGAAGGCACGCGCGGTCACAAGCAGTGCCAGCGTGGAATCCAGGCCGCCCGAAAGGCCGATGACCGCAGCCTTGGTACCCGTGTGGGCAAGGCGGGTCTTGAGGCCCGCAGTCTGCAGATCGAGGATCGTCTCGCAGCGCCCGGCCAGGTCACCATGGTCGGCCGGCACAAAGGGCGCGCGGGGGAAGACACGGTCGATGTCGAGCGCATCACGCAGGACAGGTTCTTCGGCCAGCACGCCCTCAAACGAAAACTCAACAATCGTGGCCTCCGGCCCATCGTCCGCGCGTCTCCACGTGGTCGAACGACGGCGCTCGGCAACCAGACGGTCGAGGTCAACGTCGGCCACCGCCATATCGCAGGTGAGGAGCTTCGTGGCGGCGAGCTTCGAGCCGTTTTCGTAGACGAGGTTCTCGCCTGCAAAGACCATGTCGGTCGTGGACTCGCCCTCGCTCGCGTCTGCATAGGCATAGGCACAGTACAGGCGCGCACTCTGATTGGAGATGAGGCTGCGGCGATAGTCTGCCTTACCGATAATCTCGTCCGAGGCCGACAGATTGAGGATCACCGTCGCACCGGCAAGCGCCATCTCGGTCGAAGGGGGCGCCGGCACCCACAGGTCCTCGCAGACCTCAATACCGAGTACCAAATCCTCGGCGCCCTCATCACAGCAGCGGTAGACAAGCCCCGAACCCAGCGGAACCGGACCCTGACCGGCAAACTCAACCCACACGGGATCGGCGGGCGCCGGAGCAAACCAACGGCGCTCATAGAACTCGCCATAGTTGGGCAGATACTTCTTGGCCGTGAGGCCCAAAAGCTCGCCCGCACAGCACACGGCGGCACAGTTGTAGATATTCTCGGCCACCGCAACGGGAAGACCGATGGTAAAGACAATCGGCAGCTCGCGGGTTTCATCGAGAATATGTGCCAGTGCGGTCTCGCAGGTATGCAGTAATGTGCGGTTATGAAACAGGTCGGCCGCGGTATAGCCGCACAAGTTGAGCTCGGGCAGCACCAGAGCACGGACACCGCGCTCGACCGCCTCGCGAACAGCCGCCAACGCAACCTCGGCATTGCCCTCGACATCGGCCACGCGAATCCGCGGCGAGGCCGCCGCCACACGCAAAAAGCCATCAGACTGAGAAAGGTGAAGATTCATAAGAATGCTCCCGTGCGTAGACGCCATTCACAACAATTAGCAAGCCCTATTGTAGTTCAACCGCCGGGTGTAACCGCATCCCACCAATTTGGTGAGCTATTGATGAGTTGATGGTATCTGTTAAATGTCACGTACGATTCACATCTGGTGGGTACCCTGATGGCTACACGAAACGAAGCAGATTTACACCGGGAGGGCCCCGTATGACAACCAAGTACACCGACGCGCCGCGCACGCGCGTCATGACACCGGCCGCGCTCAACAACGGCGTTCACGAAAACCATTCCATCGGACAGACCATGGCCATCGCGCCCAAAAAGGGCCTGTTCGACGACATTTCCATTCCCCAAATCATCGCCGGCGCCGCAGCTGCCGCCACGAGCGTCGCACTTGCTTCCAAGATCGGCATCGCCGGATCGGTGATCGGTGCCGCCGTGAGCTCGGTCATCACCGTTGTGTCCTCGCAGGTCTACCGCCACTTTATCTCTGCCAGCGCTAACGCCCTCAAAGGCACGCACGCCGCCGTCGACTACCCTGCCGGCGCCTATGAGCCCGTTGACCTTAATGCCGAGGAGCACCTGGGCGGCGCCGCGACTACGCAGGAGATGCGCCAGGTTGCGGGGCGCGCGACCACGGCGCGCGTCGCCCCCAACAGTCTGCGTGCCAAGGCGGCGGCAGAGCGCAGCCAGACGCAAAAGAAGGTCATCGTCTTCTCGATCGCCATCGCCATCGTCGCGGTCATCGCCTGCGCCGGCGCCATCCTTATCACCACCGCCGGTGAAGGTCTGGGCGAGCGCCCCGAGCCAATCCTATCGTCGCGCACGACCGAGCACGACGCGGATAGCACTGGTCAATCGCAAAGCCAGCAGGACGACTCGCAGGACACCTCCGCATCCACCGACTCGTCCTCGAACACCCCCGATCAATCGCAGGGCGCCGATTCCTCTGTGAACAACAGCGGCACGCAATCCGGCACGACTGACTCAAGCCAAACGACCGACGGCTCTCAACCGAGCACGGGCGACCAGACGAGCGGCAATACATCGGGCACAAGCTCCACCGACAACAGCAACACCAATAGCTCGAACAGTTCGAACAGTTCGAGCGGATCCGCGTCCGACACGGCATCTGACAGCTCGAGCCAAAGCACGGCATCGGGCAACTAGGCACGTTTGCCTCTCATAGATAACCGACCTGCATAACGGGCGCGAACCGGCAACGGTCGCGCCCGTTTGCCTTGGGCGACGAGATGGCAAGCCCCATGCGATGGTAAGATGCTTTGGTGTGTATAGAGGAGATTTGCCATGAGCAAGACAATAGTTAGGCCCACGCTTTCGCTGGGCAACCACATCTATCTGTATCGCCTGCTGCGCGATGCGATTGGATGCGGCAAGCAAACGTTTATGACGCAGGTCGAGGAGGCGCTCGCCGCTGGTGACATGGCCGCTTATGACCTGGGCTTCGAATCCACGCGCGAGCTGCTCGAGGAGCTCGACGACTGCATTAAGCTGACCGTCTTTAAGGGCGGTCGCCTGTATGCCACCGTCATCGCCAACGAGGCCTGGGATGCCGCCCTTGCCAAGGGCGAGGACAAGCCCAAGGCAGCCAAGGGAGCCAAGCAGTCCTATAAAAAGAAAAAGCGCGGCGAGAAGGACCTCAAGGCCGTGCGTCCCAAGCACGTTAAGCGTCCCGAGCCAGAGCCCGTGGCCGAAGTCGCTCCGGAGCCAGAGCCCGAGCCCGAGGCGGAGATCGAAGTCGCTATTGAGGTAACGGCAGAAGCCGAAACCGAAATCGACGCCACGACCGATCCCGAAGTCATATCAGAGCAGGAAGCCACTGCGGAGCTCGACGAGACTCCCAAGTCGACAACCGAAGAAGCCGCCAACCAACCCGAGGCGTCTGCGTTCCAAAACAGCGATGTCTTTGGCGACGAGCCCGAGGACGATCAGTCCAACGAGCCCGCGGATCAAGACGCTACCGAGTCGACGCCAGAGCCCGAGACACCGCAGCCCGCCATCTCGCTCACGGTCGTCTATGACCCCGAGAACGCAAACGCCGGCATCACCACCATGGCATCCACGCCAGCCGAGGCAAAGCCATCTGTCGAGGCAGAGGATGCCCCGCGAGCCGATGCCAAAACCGAGACCGCAGACACGTCCGTCTCCGTGGAACCGACGGATTTCGCAGTTAAGCCGGAAAAAGCGCCTGAGCCTGAGCCTGCCATCGAGTCCGCATCCGCATCTGCCTGTGACCAGATTCCCGCACCTGCACCGGCTCCGGTCCCCGTTGCAGCACCTGTCACCACACCCGCAGCACCGACCATCCCCGAGGACTTCCCCGTCGATTTCACAACCGAGGTCTTCTGCCCCGGCCCATTGCTACACCAGCTGTCGACCTATCTCCCCTACGGCGCCGACACCCTCGGCATCGTCGGCGAGTACTACTGGATCGCCCGCGAGCGCGGTACCATCGAGGCCGCGCGAAACCGCGCAAGCTTCCCCCTGCGCTACACGCAGGCCGGCGAGCGCCACGAAGTCACCGTGCGCATCCGCCGCAACACCACCGGCGGCCTCGGCGCCACCTGGACCATCGATAAAGTCGAACCTTCTACCAAGTAAAAAAGGGACGATAACCCTCAAGGTTATCGTCCCTTTCTCGTTAGGTCACCTGAGCTCGACTAATCGCGCGTCAGCTTGCGGTGAATACGATGCGGCTGGGCTGCGTCCTCGCCCAGGCGCTCGATGCGGTTGGCCTGATAGGCCTCGAAGTTGCCCTCAAACCAATACCAGTTGCCCGGATTCTCGTCGGTGCCCTCCCACGCCAGAATGTGCGTGGCGACGCGGTCCAGGAACATACGGTCGTGGCTAATGACCACCGAGCAGCCCGGGAACTCGAGCAGTGCCGCCTCGAGCGAGGACAGCGTCTCGACGTCGAGGTCGTTCGTGGGCTCGTCGAGGAGCAGCAGGTTGCCGCCCTGCTTGAGCGTAAGCGCCAAGTTCAGACGGTTGCGCTCGCCACCGGAAAGTACGCCAGCGCGCTTCTGCTGGTCCTGGCCCTTAAAGCCAAAGCTCGCCACGTATGCGCGGCTGGGGACCTCGGTCTCGCCGACCATCATGTGGTCCAGGCCGTCCGAGACGACCTCCCACAGGTTCTTGTCGGGGTCGATGCCGGAGCGGTTCTGATCGACATAGGAGATCTTGACGGTCTCGCCCACCTCGAGCTCGCCCGAAGTCAGCGGCTCCAGGCCCACGATGGTCTTGAACAGCGTGGTCTTGCCCACACCGTTGGGGCCGATGACGCCCACGATGCCGTTGCGCGGCAGGGTGAACGATAGGTCGTCGATGAGCACGCGACCGTCGAACTCCTTGTGCAGGTGATGGGCCTCGAGCACCTTGTTGCCCAAACGCGGGCCCACAGGGATGCGGATGTCGGTCCAGTCGAGCTTCTGGCTTGCGCGGGCCTCGGCCTCCATCTCCTCGTAGCGAGCCAGACGGGCCTTGTTCTTGGCCTGACGGGCCTTGGGGCTGGAGCGCACCCACTCGAGCTCGGCCTCCATGCGCTTGGCGAGCTTGGCGTCGCGGTTACCCTGAGCCTCGATACGGGCGGCTTTGGTCTCCAGATACGTGGAGTAGTTGCCCTTGTAGGGATAAAGGTGGCCGCGGTCGACCTCGCAGATCCACTCGGCAACGTTGTCCAGGAAGTAGCGATCGTGTGTGACGGCAAGCACCGCGCCCTGGTAGTTGTGCAGGAAGTGCTCGAGCCACAGGATCGACTCGGCGTCCAGGTGGTTGGTGGGCTCATCGAGCAGCAGCAGGTCGGGAGCTTCGAGCAGCAGCTTGCACAGGGCCACGCGACGGCGCTCGCCGCCGGAAAGCACGTTGACCGGCATGTCGGAATCGGGCAGCTGCAGGGCATCCATAGCCTGGCCGAGCTTGGAATCGATATCCCAGCCGTCGGCGGCGTCGATCTCGTCCTGGAGCTTTCCCATCTCGGCCATGAGGGCATCCATGTCGCAGTCCGGGTCGCACATCTCCTCGCCGATCTTATTGAAGCGATCGACCTTGGCGATCATGTCGCCAAATGCCATGCGCACGTTCTCGATGACGGTCTTGTCGTCGTCGAGCGGCGGCTCCTGCTGCAGGATACCCACGGTGTAGCCGGGGGTAAGTCTGGCATCGCCGTTGGAGACTTCCTCGATGCCGGCCATGATCTTGAGCAGGGTCGACTTGCCCATACCGTTAGGGCCCACGACGCCGATCTTGGCACCGGGATAGAAGCTCAGGGTCACGTCGTCAAGGATCACCTTGTCGCCATGAGCCTTGCGAGCCTGATACATCTGGTAGATAAACTCTGCCATTTGCCTGTTTTATCCTTTCTACCTGCTGTTTCCCTATTCTTGTTTCGCTTTAGTGGAAACGAGATGAGAAAACCAGCTCTAAAACGTAACGAAAAAGGGGCACGGTTACCCATACCCCCTAATACTACCTGGGAAAAGTCCCCCGGAACATACTATGAACTGCGTACGCTAGTTTTCCGCAACCTTAACGAGCAGCTCGCTGCGATTTGCGCCACAGCAGATACGAGTAGACGTAGACGACTCCGACCGAACCAAACGCCAGAACCGCAATCACCGCGGCGACAACTTCACTTGAAAGCACGCTACCCGCAACGCCCATCACAATCAGACCAACACCCAGCACCATAAAGCAGGCACCGCCAAAACGCTGCGTACGGCGCCAGTTCTCGGGATCGGCAAGCGCCCAGGGCGTCTTGATACCGAGCGTATAGTTCTGCTTCACACGCGGCAAGTAGTTGCCTACGCCAATGAACAGCAAACCGACAGCACCGGAAATCAGCACGTTGACCGAACCGACCGCCGGCACCACGCCCCAGACCGTAAGCTCTCCCAGCCAGCTTATACCACAAATGAACAGGGTGAAGGCGATTACGAAGCCCTGATAGAACTTGCCCGAGGTTCGATATGCCTCACCTTTGGGATCGATGCGCGGCACCACGTAGAACATTGCGAGAAGCACCAGGGGCAGCACGCCGTGCGCGGAGGCCATCCAGCTGGGACCCCAACCGTCAACGCCGTTCGCGCCCCAGTGCGTGGGAATCTGCGCAGGCAAGCTCGGCATCACCATAAGGTGAGCTACGATATTGGCGACGCACAGAGCGACCAGCGCGATCCACACGCGTGGCGATACCCCCGTGGCGTGAATGCCCTTGTTTTCGTTATTCATCCTTATCACCTTCAGTGTTTGTAAAGCCCATAAACCAACCGATCAAGTCCTGCATGACGGTGGTGTTTAAGCTGTAAACGATGTTTTGGCCATGACGTTCATCGGTCACCAACCCGGCGTTTTTGAGCGTCGCCAAATGATGGCTCAACGACGGCTTGCTGATGTCAAAATGCTCGGCAAGCTCCCCAGCCGTGCGGTCGCCCTCGCGTAGTAGTTCCAAAATGCGCCGCCGCGTAGGATCGGCCAGCGCTTTAAAACCCTCTCCCGGCATAGGACCTCCTCTCATCATTTCGTTCGACGCGCACACTATACTCGATATTTAGATATTTGTCTAACTATCTAATCTTGTACTCAAAAAAATAGCCGCCCCGCGTAATGCGAAGACGGCCACTTCTCACGCCATAAACGTGTTTCGGAGTTGGCTAACCCGCGGCAACGGGCGCCATCTGCTTCAATCTTATGCGAATCCCGATCCCATTTCAACAAGCTCCAAGGGCTCAAATGGAATCGCAATAATACCTATAATGGCGATAGCTAAAACACGACCGAATCCCCATCGGAGGATATCTATGACCGAAACCGCTGCCGCAGCCGCCATCGAGACACGCGACACCAAGCTCGAGATCATCATGGGCCGCGAGGCACTCGATAAGCTCGCCGATGCTACGGTGCTGGTGCTCGGCTGCGGAGGTGTGGGCTCCAATTGCTGCGAGGCACTCGCCCGCGGCGGCATCGGTCATTTCGTCATTCTGGACAAGGACATCATCGCGCCCAGCAATATCAATCGCCAGGCCATCGCCTTCCACAGCACCGTCGGCAAGCGCAAGGTAGACGTGATGGAAGCCATGATTCGCGATATCAATCCCGCCGCCACCGTTATCAAGCGCACCGAATACCTGTTGAGCGACAACATCGACGAGTTCTTTGCGAGCGTTTTTGAGCAGACGAGCGGCAAGCTCGACTACGTCGTCGACGCCATCGACACCATCTCGGCCAAGCTCACTATTGCCAAATATGCTCAGGACCACGACATTCGTTTGGTTAGCTCCATGGGCGGGGCCAACAAGCTCCATCCCGAGTGCCTCCGCTTTGCCGACATCTTCGATACGGTACGTGACCCCATGAGCCGCATTATGCGCAAAGAATGTAAGAAGCGCGGAATCAAGAGCCTACATGTATTGTTTAGCTGCGAGGAATCGGTTAAGACACAGCCCCGCGACCCTTCCAACATCCACGAGCGTACCGAGCTCGGAACCGCCAGCTTTATGCCGCCCATCATGGGTCAGATGATTGCCGGCGAGGTTATCCGCCAGATCAGTGGGCGCGGCACCGAGCGCGTGCGCGCCGATGGCCAGCGCCTGGACTAGCGGAGTGCGCCGAGATGGAGCCCCGGTTATTTGATGCACACTGCCATCTTGATTTGATGGCTTACCCGAATGCTGTTGCCGACGAAACTGCGGCTATAGGGTTGGGGGTCTTTGATTGCGGGGTCGACCCACGCGACTTCGCGGCAGCAAAAAAGCGGGCCAGCCGTTACCCAAACATTATCGCGGGCGTCGGGCTCCATCCCTGGTGGCTCGCCGACGGCCGCTGCGGTCCTGCCGAAGTCAATCTGCTTTGCAAAGTTGCTGCCCAAGAGCGCTACATCGGCGAGGTGGGACTCGACTTTTCCGCGCGCTTTGCCGGAAGCGAACCGCTGCAAATACAGGCACTTGACCGGCTCTGCGATGCGCTCGTGCAGTGTCCTCTTGCCGGGCGCGTGATATCAATTCACGCCGTTCGTTCGGCAGGAACCGTACTGAACGTCCTCGAATCGCATGGTCTACTCATCCCAAGCCCCGACTCCCCCGCTATCATCTTCCACTGGTTTAGCGGCACTTCGGACGAACTCGTCCGCGCGCGTAATGTGGGCTGCTATTTTTCTGTCAACGAACGCATGCTCGCGTCTAAACGAGGACGCGAATACGCACGACAGATTCCGCTCGACCGCTTACTGCTCGAGACCGATGCGCCAGCCGAATCAAACACAGAAACAAGCACGCAGTCGCTCATCAAATCGCTCACAAGGACCTCGATGCGCATCGCCTCGCTCAAAAATTGTGACGCAAAGCGCATCGAATCGGCAGTTTTAGCAAATGCGCACTCTATTTTTGGCCTTCGCTAACCCCTGTATGCAAAAAGACGACAACGATACCATTATGACGGTAGACGTGCCGTCCAAGTCCTACGCAAGCTCCAGCAGCTCCGGCAGCTGGTCGATAATCTTGTCCGCGGCATCTTGGCTAAAGCCGAAGCGTTCCTCGCGCTTGGCAATGACTGTCAGGCCGGCTCGCTTGCCGGCAGTGATACCAGGCACCGAATCCTCAACGCAGCAGCAGCGATTCGCGGGCAGTCCCAGCAGGTCCAGCGCATGCAGGTAGATGTCGGGCTCGGGCTTGCTCTCCTTAAACTGCTCGCCGCTCACCACATACTCAAAGGCATCCGACAGCCCGCACGCATTGAGCACTTCCTCGATGCTATCCATGGGAGACGAGCTGGCAAGCGCCACGCGAACGCCGCGGCGCGGCAGCTCTCGAATCGTATCCACGGCGCCTGGGTTAATCAAAGCCTGATAGTCGCGCGGACGCTTATGCGCCCACTCGTCCCAACGGGCCAACGCTTCCTCGCCAGTGAAATGCCCCTTACCGGCGCGCTCAAACCAATCGACCAGCATATGCAGGAAGAACTGATGTGAGGTACCGACCTGTCCGTTCAACTCCTCTTGAGTCAGGTTAAGCCCAAGCTCCTTGGCAAACGCGGCAGTCTCGCCCAGGTAGTAATACTCGGTATCGACAATGACGCCGTCCATGTCAAAGATAACGGCGTCGAACGGAAATGCGGACACGGCACCCTCCCTAACAAAAGGGCGCCTGTAAGCAGGCGCCCGAACCATGCATTAATCGGCGATTCTAACCCAGCAGCTTATCCAGCGCCACCGCAATGCCGTCCTCGTTGTTATTGGCAGTCACCATCTGGGCCACGGCCTTAACCTCGTCAACCGCGTTGCCCATAGCAACACCGGTGCCGGCCCACTCAATCATGGACTTGTCGTTCTGGCCGTCGCCAAACGAGACGACCTCGCTGGCATCGATGCCGAGCTTGGGCAGGGCACCCTCGAGCGCGCGGGCCTTGTCGATACCGGACGCCGTAAACTCAAAGTACCAGTCGGCCGTAAACATACCCGAAAGCGTCTGAGTAAAGGGCGCATACATCTCCTCGTGATGCGCTTGCAGATAGGCCGGGTCGCCCGCAGTGAGCAGCTTGTCCACGGGATAAGTGTCCACGACCTCATGCAGGCTCTCCACCTCGCGAATCTTAAGATCGCACGCGTCGCGCTCATACTTGACGATATTCTTCTGCGAGCCATCCGGCAGCGTAATCATGCAGCGGTACGAGTCCTCGACGTGCAGATCGCGACCAAGCGAAATCATAGGGATCACGTCAAAATTACGCAGATGATCAATCAGACGGTGCAGTTCGTCAGCCGGCATGGCCTGGTCAAAAAGGACCTCATCGGTCTGAGCGTCGACCACATGCGCGCCATTAAAGGCCACCAGCAGACCGTCATGGTTATGAAGGTCGAGCTCCTGCGCCAAGGCGTGCAGCCCCCATGCGGGACGGCCCGAAGCCAAAATGAGCTTAATGCCCGACTCCTGCGCCGCGAGCAGCTTCTCGCGCGTACGCGGGCTGATGACCTTTTGGTCGTTGGTGAGCGTACCGTCGATATCCATTGCGATGGCTTTGATTGCCATATAAGCCTCCTTGCATCGTTTTTATCGCGCACTATCTTATCCGAGCCGGGGCACGTTCGCACAGCGCACGTATGACGGTTGCAAAACCACCCCATTTGAAACAAAGGCAAAAAAGTACTTGCAAAGACGCGTTCCGACATATAAGTTGATAAAAGACCGCCGTTGCGGTTTTAAGTAGATCGAGCATATGAAGTTTGAGTTTTAGCGTGTAAGAGAAGGAAGATCGGCAAAGTACAACCCCAAACGTAATGACAACTTAATGAGGTAACTGCCACATGTGAGGCACCCAGGGCATTGCTGTCTCGATTTTGAGCACGATGCCTTCCGCCTTGCATGGGCCGTTCCATCCCGCCCCTGCAGCAACTGTCTCACGGGCTCATTGAAAACCGCATAGCACCCCAACGTCAGCACATCACCCACGGCAAGCACATTACTCACGACAACCAACACATCAACAAACAGCACGAACATCAACCGATTGGAGAAGCTATGACAAACCACCACGCTGAAGACGGCGATAAGAAAAGCATTCTGGATGCCCGCATTGAGCGAGCATATGCAAACGAATATGACGCCGCCTTTGCCGCCGCGACCATCAAGAACTACGCGTCGCTACCGCTCGCGACGATCTTGGCCGACCACCCTCAACTGCTGAAGCGCTGCACAAAGATCATGGGCGACCCCGACATTCGCAAGCTGACAGGCCCCTATGCCCCAAAACGCGGCAACGATTCGTACGTTCTTGCCGTAGGCTGCCTAGCCCATATGCTTACGGCGCTCGACACGAAACTCAAGCTCGAATGGGAACCCGACGAGCGTCATGAACTCGAAAGCAAGCGGAACACCCTGCGCACCGCACTGTTCCTTCCGTTGGACGGCCTCAAGCGCTGCAACGTCGAGCTCAATACACAGGCGCGGCAAAAGCCCGGGACCACGGGGCAGAAAACTCCAAGACCCCATGCGGCCATCGTCGACCGCAACCGATATAACCGCATGACCGCGCACTTTTCCGCCGAGGGAGCAGCCATAAGGACGCTGATCGACCTGCTGTGCCTCCTGAGCATCAACGAGCTATTTGAGGGCTATCTCGCCCTTGTTCCCGCGACGGCACCCAAGTCGGTAGCAAAGATCATCGAGACCTGCAGACGCCAGTTTGAGCGCCATCGCAATGGCAGCGAGATGAACGCCAGCATCGCGCAGTACTACGCGGCTCATTACAAAAATGACGGATGTGCCCCTGTCGAGCATCAGCTGCGGCTCGCCTACACCACGCCCGTCGCAACGCTCCATCGCTTTGGAGCCCTTGGCGCTTGCGAGCCGTACGAACAGGCAGCCTGCCCCACAACCGAGCTCGATCTCAGGCTCGGACGAACCCTGTAGCCCGCCAGCCCCTCCGCGGGCAACAATCCTATTCCACAACACAACCAACAGAAAGGAGTCCTCATGGACACCAATCATTCCCCCATCATCAGCCCCCTCACCATGCGTGAATCCGCCCGAGGTATCACGCTCACCAGCATTTACGATGAGATGCTCGCCCGTCGCGAGCTCTCCGTCATGGGAAACATCGAAACCCCGATGGCCCACGACCTATGCCAGCAGATCCGCCTGCTCGATGCCGCCGACCCCAGCCGCCCCATCACCATATTTGTCGCCAGCGCCGGCGGAAGCGTGCGATCGGGTCTTGCGATCTATGACGCCATGCGCCTCGCATCGTGCCCCATCCGCACCGTCTGCCTGGAATTCGCCGCGTCCATGGGCGCCGTGATCTTTATGGGCGGCGACGATCGCCGTATGGCGCCCCATGCAGAGCTCATGATTCACGACCCGCTGATCCCCCAGGGGGCAGGCGGCTCGGCACTTGCGCTGCAGGAAACCAGCCGGCGTCTCATGCAGACCCGCAAGACCCTCACGCAAATCCTCTCGGACCGCAGCGGCCTCACGCCCAAGCGCATCCAGTCCCTCACCGCAAAAGACACCTACCTTTCGGCCGAGCGCGCCGTCGAGCTCGGCTTTGCCCACGAAATCCTCTCGACCACCAAGGAGGTCGCCCATGTCTAACCTCACCAGCCGCCTCGCCGCATCTGAGTCCGCATCGTCCACCATCCTCGCCAAGGATCGAATGCTTTCCTGCGACACCCGCCAAACGGGACTCAACAACAACGCACTTGTGATCGGCCCCTCGGGAGCCGGCAAGACCCGAAACGTCCTCAAGCCCAACCTGCTGCAAATGAACGCAAGCTACATCGTGCTCGACACCAAAGGCACGCTCTGTCGCGAAGTGGGACCCGTGCTGGCAGCCCACGGCTACCGCGTGCAATGTCTCAACTTCGCCGACCTCAACACCGTCCCGGCCCTTGCGCCCGGCATCGAGCGCTGCGGCTACAACCCCCTGAGGCACATTCGCCGCAAGGCGGACGGCAGGCCCAACCAGCAGGACATCCTCTCGGTGGCAAAGGCCATCTGCCCCATCGAGGACAACAACCAGCCTTTTTGGGATCATGCGGCGGCAAACCTGCTGTCGTGTCTTATCGCCTACGTCACCGAACAGCTACCCGCCGACGAGCAGACGATCAGCTCGGTCATCAAGCTGATCGAGCACCTGCAGGACGGTGCCACGGGTCGATTGTTTGACGACCTGATCACGATCGACCCCCAAAGCTATGCCCTCTCGCTATGGCGGCGCTACGCCATTACGCAAAATGCCGAGCGCATGCACGCGAGCATCGTCGGCATCCTTGCCGAAAAGGTCATGTGTCTGGGATTCGACGGTGCGGCACAGCTCTATCGTGAGTGCCATCAGGTGGACTTCGCTTCCATGGGACACACCCCCTGCGCCCTATTTGTAACCGTGAGCGATATTGACCGCAATCTCGATCCGCTGACCGGCCTCTTTATTTCGCAGGCGTTTATGGGCCTCATTCGTGAGGCCGATAGGCAGCCCGACGGCAGCCTGCCCGTGCCCGTGCGCTTTATGCTCGATGACTTCGCAAATCTGCAGATCCCCCAGATCGACAACGTGCTCTCGATTATCCGAAGCCGCAACATCTGGGCAACGCTGCTGCTGCAGTCGACCAACCAGCTCGATGCGCTCTATGGCGAGGCACGCGCACGCTCCATCATGGGCAACTGCGACACGCATCTGGTGCTGGCGTTCCAGGATCCCGAGAGTGCCCGGGTG
The DNA here is from genome assembly GCF_052118485.1 of Collinsella sp. LCP21S3_C7. Taxonomy (NCBI): domain Bacteria; kingdom Bacillati; phylum Actinomycetota; class Coriobacteriia; order Coriobacteriales; family Coriobacteriaceae; genus Collinsella; species Collinsella sp. LCP21S3_C7. The sequence continues at coordinate 191,428 of NZ_JBQKHC010000001.1, forward strand.
TTTTCCGAACGCGCCGACGCGCTGCCCAGCACGCTCATGGCGACGCCGATCGATCGCTCGTGGCTCTTTGTGCGCGGCCACACTCCCGAACAGGTCGAGCGCTTTAGGCTCGAAGACCATCCACTCTACGGGGAGCTGCCCGAGGCGCAGCGAGACCATGCGGAGGCCGAGATCTAGGCGCAGGGTTCTCGCGGCGCGCGGCGCCCCGGCGATGTTCCACAAAGGCCGTGCGCCCCGGGACTACGGCAAAGCAAAGGGGCCCGCATCCGATAGGATACGGGCCCCTGACTATAAGGCGCGATGCGTTAACAGCAGCGACTACTTACGATGCGCGCGATAGAACTCGATGAGCGCCTGGGTCGAAGCGTCCTGCTCGGCCTTGGCGGCGTCGTCGTGGAAGGCCGGGGTAATCTGCTTGGCAAGCTGCTTGCCCAGCTCGACGCCCCACTGGTCGTAGGAGTCGATGCCCCAGACCGTGCCCTCGACAAACGTGATGTGCTCGTACAGGGCGATGAGCTCGCCGAGTGCGAACGGGGTCAACGTATCGCCGAAGATCGAGGTCGTCGGACGGTTGCCCTCAAAGCAGCGGGCCGGGACGATCTGCTCGGGCGTGCCCTCGGCGCGCACCTCATCGGCCGTCTTACCAAAGGCGAGTGCCTTGGTCTGGGCCAGGAAGTTGCCCAGGAACAGCTCGTGAACATCCTGGCCGCTGTCGGTTGCGGGGTTGGCAGTGTTGGCGAAGGCGATGAAATCGGCCGGGACCACCACGGTGCCCTGGTGCAGCAGCTGGTAGAAGGCGTGCTGACCGTTGGTGCCGGGCTCGCCCCAGAAGATCTCACCGGTGTCGGAGGTCACGGCGCTGCCGTCCCAGCGGACGTGCTTGCCGTTGGACTCCATGGTGAGCTGCTGCAGATAGGCCGGGAAGCGGTGCAGGTACTGGCAGTACGGCAGCACGGCGTGGCTCTTGGAACCGAAGAAGTTGACGTACCAGACGTTGAGCAGGCCCATCAGCGCGACGGCGTTGTTCTCGAGCGGGGTATTGCAGAAGTACTCGTCGATGGCGTGGAAACCCTCGAGGAACTGCTGGAAGCGCTCGGGACCGAGCACGACGATCAGCGACAGACCCACGGCGGAGTCGACGGAATAGCGGCCGCCGACCCAGTTCCAGAAACCAAAGGCGTTAGCGGGGTCGATGCCAAAGGCCTCGACCTTGTCGAGTGCGGTGGAAACGGCAACGAAGTGCTTGGCCACGGCCTCGGCGTTCTGCTCATCGGAGCCGTCGATGGCACCCTGAGCCTTGAGCTGCTCGAGCATCCAGGTCTTGACCTCGCGAGCGTTGGTGAGGGTCTCGAGCGTGGTGAAGGTTTTGGAGACGATAATCACGAGCGTGGTCTCGGGATCCAGGCCCTTGAGCTTCTCGGCTTGGTCGTTGGGGTCGATGTTGGAGATATAGCGGCAGTCGATACCGGCGTCGGCGTAGGGACGCAGGGCCTCGTAGGCCATGACCGGGCCCAGATCGGAGCCACCGATGCCGATGGACACCAGATGCTCGATCTTCTTGCCGGTAACGCCCTTCCACTCACCGGAGCGCACGCGCTCGGCAAAGGCGTACATGCGGTCGAGGACCTCGTGCACGTCGGCGACGACGTCCTGGCCGTCAACGATGAGCTGGCCCTTCTCGCTTGCCGGACGGCGCAGCGCGGTGTGCAGGACGGCGCGGTCCTCGGTGGTGTTGATGTGCTCGCCGGAGAACATGGCGTCGCGGCGCTCCTCGAGCTTCACCTCGCGGGCAAGATCGCACAGCAGCTTGACGGTCTCATCGGTCACCAGGTTCTTGGACAGGTCGAAGTGCAGGTCACCGGCGTCAAAGCTCAGCTTGTTCACGCGCTCTGCATCGGCAGCGAACCAGGCCTTGAGGTCGATACCTTCGGCCTCGAGCTTCTCCTGATGAGCCTCGAGCGCCTTCCAAGCGGCGGTCGACGTAGCGTCGATAGGTGCGGCAACAGTTGCCATAAAGTCCTCCTCAACATACGGGCGCAAACCTCCATGCACCCGGATAATCAGATGCCCCTATTCTAGCGCAGGTCAAGACCGTAATCAGCCAGTGTTGCCAATCCGCCCCCAAACGGCGACCGACCAAAAAGGGACAGGTTTATTTTGGCAGGTCAAACGCTTTACCTACCAAGAATAGCCCATCTCTTTATGGCAGACATTAGGCCGCAGCGCACACGCTGCCGAGCAACTCACGCAGAGGAGACCCAATGCCCTCAAGCAGTTCGGGCGCGATGATGGCAAAAACGGGAACCTCACCGGCCCCCACGACGGCAGGCACTTTGCCCTCCGAGACAATACATCCATAAGGGACAAAACCGTCTTCGCCGGCATCGAGCGCCGCCATGCGACGCGCGAGTTCGCGCGCAAAGCCAGCAGTATCGGCATCGCCGATCGCCAGGACAAAGTCCACGCCTTCGTCGGTCGCCAGGGCCACAGCTTCGTCGATCAGATCGTCTCCCCCGTCGCCCTCAACCGAGCCGCAACGAAAAAGCACGCGCTCGAGCAGAGCTCGGTCAAGCGAGCCGAGCGCCGCCGAGACAAGCTCATCGCGCGTATGTTTGTCGCCACCCAGCACCACCAGCGCCTTGGTGCCGCCGTAGTGAGCGACCAATCGTCCACACCAGCGAGCCACGTCTCCATCCGCAACAAGGCGCGTCGGCATACCAAACCCATAGTTGACCATTATCCCCACAACCCTTCCGTGCTTTATGGTGGTATCGATCGTTAGGCTCATGCTACGAAGCGAGGTTTTCCGAGCTGTTTCGCGCTCTTTAGAGCTGCGTTAAAACCCGATGCAACCGCCCGACCATACCTGCCAAAAAGGGACAGGTTTGTTTTGGTCGGTCAAGCGTTTTACCTACCAAAATAAACCTGTCCCTTTTTGGCAGGTTTTGACGATGTCCGGACGAGCGGGTATTATCGAACATGTATTCGATAAGAACATGTGTTTGATGGGAGGACGCGTGGGGCACGGGTGTCACACCTATATCTGCATCGACCTCAAGACGTTTTATGCCAGCGTCGAGTGCGTCGACCGCGGGCTCGATCCGCTCACCACCCACCTGGTCGTTGCCGACGAATCACGCGGGCGTACGACCATCTGCCTCGCCATTACCCAGGCCATGAAAGACCTCGGGATACACAACCGCTGCCGCCTGTTTGAGATTCCCGACGGCATCGACTACATCAAGGCCGTACCGCGCATGCAGCACTACATGGAGGTGTCGGCGCAGATCTACGGTATCTACCTGGAATACGTCAGTCCGCAAGACGTTCACGTCTACTCAATTGACGAGTGCTTTATCGACGTGACACCCTATCTAGAGCTCTACCATACCAATGCCAAAAGCTTTGCCTGCATGCTGCGCGATGAGGTCCTCGCGCGCACCGGCATCACGGCGACAGTCGGCATCGGCCCCAACCTATTCCAGGCCAAGGTGGCGCTCGACATTACCGCTAAGCACGTACCCAGCCGCATCGGCATACTCGACGACGAGACCTTTCGCAAGGAGATCTGGCCCCATCGCCCCATCACCGATATCTGGGGCATCGGCCCCGGCGTGGCAGCCCGCCTCGAAAAGTACGGGGTATACGATCTGATGGGCGTCGCCGCGCTCGACGAAAACCTGCTTTACGACGAACTCGGCGTCAATGCCGAGTATCTCATCGACCACGCCTTTGGGCGCGAGCCGACAACTATCGCCGATATTCAGGCCTATCGCCCGCAGGCAACTTCAACCACCACAGGACAAGTGCTCTCGAAGGGTTATGCCTACGAGCAGGCCTACACCGTCTTGCGCGAGATGGTCGATGCCGCCGTACTGGACTTGGTCGATAAGCACGTGGTCTGCGACAGCATCTCGCTCTTTGTGGGCTACGCGAGCGAGCGCGCCGACATACGCCGCCTCGACGCCAGCGGCACAGCGCAATATGTAGACGGATGCGGACATTTGCGTTCGAGCACGTCGAGCATCGAACCCGCCGCAACCGCCGGCCCCGAGCTCACACCCCGTGCACCCAAGCCCGTCCAGCGCGATGACGAACGACGCCGTCTGGTGCGCGAGGCACAGGCAATCGACGGCATCTTTGTGGGAGAGCATGGCGGCAAACCGCGTGGCGGCTATGCCGCGCTCTTTGCGCACTCTAACGCTTCGCGCAAGCTGCCCGAGCGCACCAATTCGTTTAAGAAGATCATGGGCCATTTCGATGAGCTCTGGGCGCAGACCGTCGATCCCAAACGACCGGTCAAGCGCATCAATTTGGGCTTTGGCAACCTCATGCCCGAGGAATTTGCCACCATCGATCTGTTTAGCGATGTTAAGGCCGATGAACGCGAGCGCGACCTGGCCCGCGCCGTTCTGGCCGTGAAGGGCAAGTACGGCAAGAACGCCCTGGTCAAGGGATTAAGCTTTACCGCCGGCGCCACCGCACGCGAACGCAACGATCAGGTAGGAGGACATCGTGCCTAAGTCCCAACAACAGCCGATGCGGCCACCGACGCCTTTTGAACGCCTGGCGGACCCCGATGGAAGGCGTCGCGCCGCCGACCCCAGGCTCACCGCTAACGGTGCCGTTCGCGCCAACCGCGCCGCGCAGTTTATGCCCTTTGCCGCCCTCACGGGATACTATGAGCTCGTGCGCAAACAAGAGATCTCTGTTGAGCCCAAATGCGAACTCACGGAAGAAAAAGCCCTCGAACTTTCAAAAAAGCTCGAGGGCCTCAAACGCGGCGACTTGGTGCGCGTCACTTATTACGATACATACGGCTATCGTAGCCGCACCGGCATTCTCGACGAAGTGCTCCCCGCGTTCAAGCTGCTCAAACTCCGAGACATCGCCATCGGCTTCGACGATATCCAAAACATCGAGCTGCGCGGCCGAGCCTAGGCGCAAGCGCACGCCCGGCCCTACGGCTTTATGACGTAATAGCCCGCATCCCTCACGGCAGCCTCAAGCACCTCACGATCGATCGGGTTTTTAGAACGGATGCACGCCGTGTGGTCTGTATACGTCACCGTGGCCCAAATGCCATCGAGAGCGTTGAGGGCGTTCGTCACATTTTGCGCGCAGCCGCCGCAGCTCATACCGCCAATAAGCAGCTCATCGCTATAGGGGTAGTGAGACACATCGGTGTCCGCGACCGCGACCCTCTTGACCTTCTTTCTGCCCGCCCCATCGCCGCAACAGCATGTGCCATGCGTCGATGCGACAATACGCCGGAATCCAAAAAATAAGCCGGCGGCAATTACGGCAAGCACAATGATGTTTACAGTTTTCTGCTATGTCAGCCACATAAAGCAGCTACGAGATGTTGCCCAAAAACGCCTTGGTGCGTTCGCTCTTAGGATGGTCGAAGACCTCGCTCGGCGTGCCCTCCTCCACGATAACGCCGCCGTCCATAAAGACGACGCGGTCGGCGACGTCGCGGGCAAAGCCCATCTCGTGCGTCACCACGATCATCGTCATGCCGTCACGCGCAAGATCGCGCATGACGCCAAGGACGTCGCGGACGAGCTCGGGATCAAGCGCCGACGTAGCCTCGTCAAAGAGCATCACGTGCGGATTCATCGACAGGGCGCGGGCGATGGCCACGCGCTGCTGCTGGCCGCCCGAAAGCTGGCTCGGCATAAAATCGATGCGCTCGGCCAGACCGACCTTGGTCAGCTCCTCGACGGCAATCTTCTCGGCCTCTTCTTTGCTGCGCTTGAGCACCTTTTGTTGCGCAAGCATGACGTTCTTTTTGACCGACAGGTGCGGGAACAGATTGAACTGCTGAAACACCATGCCCAAGTGCGTACGCACCTTATTGAGGTCGACGCCCTTGGCGCACACATCCACGCCCTCGACGACAATCGAGCCGCTCGTGGGCTCCTCAAGACGGTTAATGCAGCGAAGCATCGTCGACTTACCCGAGCCCGAGGGGCCCAGGACCACGACGACCTCACCCTTGTGCACATCCAGATCGATGTCGCGCAGGACCACGTTATCGCCAAACGCCTTCTGGAGATTCTTGATGCTGACGACGACCTCGTTCGAGTTATTGGTTTCGCTCATAATAGAACCTCCTTACAGACCTGCAATATGATCGGCGGGTGTCGCGACAACCTGTCCGGCGCTCTTGGTGGGACGCTTCTTTTTGGTTTCGGCCGTCCCCAGAAGTCTCGCCTCAAGACCGCTCACCAAGCGCGCAAGCGGCAGGGTAATGACCAGATAGAACAGGGCGGCAACCACATACGGCGTGATGGAGCCCGTCGTCGCCACGATGGTGCGGGCGTTCATGACGATCTCGACCACGCCCACGGCGGCGAGCAGCGACGTATCCTTGTAAAGCAGGATAAACTCGCTGGTCAGCGTAGGCAGGACATTGCGGAACGTCTGCGGAATCATAACGTAGAGCAACGTCTGGAAAGCATTCATGCCCAGCGAGCGGGCAGCCTCGTTTTGGCCCTTGGGGATTGACTGAATACCGGCACGGAAGATCTCGCACAGGTACGCAGACGAGTTCATGGCCATGACGATAACGCCCAAGACGTAGTCGTCAACCTTGACGCCGGCAAGTGGCAGGCCAAAGAACGCGATATAGATCTGCAGGAACGCCGGCGTACCACGGATGATATTCACGTAGATGCCGGCAAGACAGCGCAGGATGCGCGACTTGGAGATGCGCATGAGCGACAAGGCAAAGCCAAAGGGGATTGCCAGCGGAAACGCCACAAGCACGATCGAGAGCGACATAAGGAAGCCCTTAAATACGACCGGCAGGCTCTGGACCAAAATGACCGGGTTCAAGAACAGACGCAGGAACATATTGGAATTCCAAGCCTCGACCCACGGCTGTTCCTTAAGATCGGCCTGGAAGTTATCGAAGGCCGTCACGCCCTTAATCTCGACGGAAGGAATCTTGGAAATCTTCTTGGTCGAACCGTCGGCGAGCGTATAGGTGCCGCTAAAGGCCTCGTCGCCGCCTTCGACGGGGAAGGTCACGCCGTACACCTCGACACGGAAAAAGCCGCCGGCAGGCGCCGTCTCGCCAAAGTCGATCTTGAGCGTCTGGCCATCAGCCGTGCACGTGGGCTTCATGGGTGTGCGATCCATGAGGTCCTCGCCCGAGAGCATCGTCAATCGCGTGTCATCGGTACCAAACGTCGTGCCGTCGACAAACGTCAGCGAAAGACCGCTCAGCTCCTCGTCGGCATCGGCCTGAACTTCCCAGGTAATGCGTGTCTCGGTGCCGCCGACCACATCACTGCCCGAACCGGTGTTGGGTCGGGCGGTAATCTTTGCGGTCTCAAGCGCTTGGGCAGTCGAGGGCGCAGATGCCCCCACGCACACCAGCGCGAGCGCCACGGCCATGACACGGGCTAGCTTTTGGAGCAAGGCGGGTAGTGAAGAACGCTGCTCCGCGGCCCCTTTGTTCAGTCGAGACAAGGTGGCTCCTATCGTAGAAGTTGCCGGCAAAAAGAGACGGAAACACTCTCCGTCGAGAGAAGCGCAAAGGCCCTTTCCGCTAAACGGAAAGGGCCCACACGCAATCTAGTATCTGTTTACTTGATGTTGTACTTAGCCATGAGGGCGTCAACGGTACCGTCGTCGGTCAGGTCCTTGATGGCCTGGTTGATGTCGTCCTTGAGCTTGGTATTGCCCTGGTTGATGGCGATGGCATACTCCTCGCCGGTGCTGATCTGCTTAACCGTATGGCAGGTGTTGAACTGCTCGGCGGTCAGCTGGCTCGCAACGGAGCGGTTGGTGACCACGGCGTCACCCTTATCGGACTGCAGGGCGCTGAAGCACTCGGTAGCGTCCTTGTAGGGGACGATCTTGGCCTTGGGGAAGTTCTCCTGGGCAAAGGCCTCGGCGGTCGAGCCAGACTGGACGATGATGGTAGCGTCGGCGTTGTTGAGCTTCTCGCTGTAATTGTCGGCCGTGATGTCGGTGTTATCGACCTTGGTCACGATAGCCTGATCGTCCATGTAGTAGGAGTCGGAGAAAGCGACTTCCTTCTCACGCTCGGGCGTGTCGGTGATAGCCGCAATGGAGACGTCATACTTGGTGCCCGAAGCGACGCCGGGGACGAGCGTGTCGAAGTCGTTGTTGACGTACTCGACATCCAGGCCCAGCTTGTCGCCGATAGCCTTGATGAGCTCAAGGTCAAAGCCCTGATAATCGCCGTTGTCATCCTTGTACTCAAACGGAGCGTACTCGGCAGAGGTGCCGACGGTCAGCGTACCGTCCTTGACGAGCGCGTACTCCTTGGAGCCGTCGACCTTCTCGACCTTAGCGTCGTCAGAGCTGCTGGAACCGGCATCAGAACCAGAGGTGGCGTTGGACGAGCCGCAGCCCGTCAATGCGAGGGCGAGCGCCATGGCGCCCGTGGCGGCAAATGCGCCAAGCTTCTTCAGCTTCATAATCAGTCTCCTTCCAATGGCCCCATGTGATTCAGGGGCCTGCAAAAACTGAGGGCTATTATGCACCCGCGTGAGAGAATCTGCAATTAGAAAACTGATTGAAACAAACCCATAACGTGAATGGAACACTCCACTTTATGACAGTCATTACTGCTGCAATGACCTTAACAGTTTAATTTCAGCCGCATAACCTGCAAGTTCGTTCGGCGTTTCCAAAATGAATGGCAATGATCGCAGGCGGCTATTCGATACAATATTCTGCATAACCTGCATTCCACCGCCAAGTTCCTCGCTGCCGAGGTAACCCTTGCCGATGCACTCATGCCGGTCCTTATGGGCACCGCGGGGATTCTTGGAATCATTGATATGCACAGCGCGCAGGCGCTCGATACCCACCACACGATCGAACTCGTCGAGCACACCGTCAAGATCTTGGACGATATCATAGCCGGCGTCATTTACATGGCAGGTGTCCAGGCAAACGCCCAGCTTGGCCGACAGCTCGGGGCGCCTGTCAGCAACGCCCTCGATGATGATCGCCAGTTCCTCAAAGCTGCGGCCCACCTCGGTGCCCTTGCCAGCCATGGTCTCGAGCAGCACCGTCGTCTGCTGGCCCTCAAACATCACCTGGCACAGGGTGTCGACGATCATCTGAATGCCGGCGTCGGAGCCCTGTCCCACATGCGCACCGGGATGGAAATTGTAGTAGTTACCGGGCAGCGCTTCCAGACGCTGCAGATCCTCAGCCATGGCCTCCAGGGCAAACTCGCGCGCCCGCTCTTTGGCCGAGCAGGGGTTATAGGTATACGGAGCATGGGCCACGAGGGGACCAAAATCGTTTTGTTCCATAAGCTCGCGCAGGGCCGCCACGTCATCCATGTCAAGGTCTTTCGCCTTGCCGCCGCGCGGGTTGCGCGTAAAGAATGCAAAGGTATTGGCGCCAATGGATAGCGCCGTCTCCCCCATCGCCCGATAGCCCTTCGTCGTGGATAGGTGACACCCAATCGTCAGCATCCCCAGCTCCCCCTCATCAGTTACGGTGAAATAGTTCCTGTTGATGCCTTATTCTGCCGCAAACAGGAACTATTCCACCGCAAGTTATAAAAGGGTCATGAGGAGCGCGTTTTGCCGAAGGCCTTAAGCGCCGCCGTCACGGGGCCAGGCTGGAAACGTCGGCGCACATCGTCGAGACGCTCGGGAATATCGATGTGTTGCGGGCAGTGGCGTGCGCATTTGCCGCACTTGACGCAATTGCTCACCAACTTGGGCTCGCTTGTGCGCACCGCGCTCGCCGTAAAATACTGCGATAGACCCGTAAACCAGCTGTGCGCATAGCTTGCGTTGTAGGCGGCAAAACACCCAGGAATGTTGATGCCTTTAGGACACGGCATGCAATAGCCGCATCCCGTGCAGGGCACGCGATTCGATTTTTCAAACTCCGTCAGCACGTGCGCGATGGCATCGAGCTGAGTAGCTGTCATCGAATCCGGCAGGGCCCGATCGGCCAACGCCGCGTTCTCATCCACCTGCGCGGTATCGGTCATACCCGAAAGCAGCATCGTCACCTGAGGATGATTCCACACCCACGAAAGGCCCCAAGCAGCCGGCGTCTTCAGGTACGGATCGCGTACGTCATCGAGCACGGCGCGGGCCCGCGGAGGCAGCTTGCCCGCCAGGCGTCCACCCAAAAGCGGTTCCATTACAAACACCGCAAGCCCGCGTTCAGCAGCCGCCATGAGCCCCGCCGTCCCCGCCTGATAGCGCTCTCCAGCGTAGTTGTACTGGATCTGGCAAAAGTCCCAGTCATACGCGTCAAGCATCGTCAGGAAATCCGCCGCGCTGCCGTGATACGAAAAACCAATCTGGCGAATGCGCCCCGCCGCCTTTTGACGCACAATCCAATCCTCGATACCCAGTGCCACCACGCGTTCCCACTGGGCGGGCGAGGTGATGTTGTGCATGAGGTAGTAGTCGATATGGTCAGTCCGCAGGCGGCGCAGCTGCTCATCAAAGAAACGGTCGAAATCCTCCGCGCACTTGCACGAGGCGTGCGGCAGCTTGGTCGCGAGCAAAACCTGGTCGCGCAGGCCCAAGCGCTCAAGCGAAGCGCCTACGCAAGCCTCGTTGCCGGGATAAAGATAAGCCGTATCCAGGTAATTTATCCCCTGCTCCACGGCGCGGGAAACGATAGCATCGGCTGTCTTCGCGTCGGGGCGTCCCGGCGCACCGGGAAACCTCATGCACCCCAGCCCCAGCGCCGAGATACGGTTGCCGCTTTTGGGGTCAACGCGATATTGCACTGCCCCTCCTCTCCCCTCGAAGCCCTAATGAGGCGAAACACAACGGCCACGCCATCGAAACACATTGGAATCGCAATCGAGAACGTATCGTAACGCAGCAGAAATCGAGCTGTCACGGCACCGCTTTAACATCAGCAAAAAGCCCGATGAAAGGAGTCGCCTATGCCCGCGCTCGACCTTTGGAACCTCGCATCCCAGCTCAAAAGCACCGATTATCGCTGGATCGACCTCACCCACACGCTCTCGTGCGACACCCCGCACTGGTTTGGCTTTAAGCCATTTGAGTCCACCAAGCTCTTCGACTACCTGCCCGGCACGCCCGAGGATATGCTCGCGCCCATGCGTTGCTTCCAGTATTCGGTCGCCTCGCAGTACGGCACCCACGTCGATGCGCCGCGCCACTTTCATGTTGACGGCCGCTCCCTCGGCGAGATCGAGCCCGTCGAGTTTATGCATCCGCTCTGCGTGATCGATAAGCACGAGGAGTGCGCCGCAAACCCCGACTTTATCCTGACTATCGATGACCTCAAAGCTTGGGAGGGCGAGCACGGTCGCATTCCCGAGGACGCTTTCGTCGCCTTCCGCTCCGACTGGTCCAAGCTCGCCGACCTCGAAAACAAGGATGAGGACGGCCAGCCCCACTACCCCGGCTGGGACCTCGACGCCATCAAATGGCTTGTAGAAGAGCGCAACATCGGCGCTATCGGCCACGAGCCGGCAGACACCGACCCCGCATCCGTGACCACGCGCGAGGGCGCCTACCCCTACCCCGGCGAGCAGTACATCCTCTCGGTCGACCGCTATCAGATCGAGGTCATGGACCATCTGGACGAGCTTCCCGCCACAGGCTCCGTCATCTTCTGCACCTTCCCCAAGGTGCGCGATGGCGTTGGTTATCCCGCGCGCGTTTTTGCCATCTGCCCCGCGGCATAAGTTCCCATGCATTTGTTCTTCTAAATTCAGCCTCCGGTGTACGCCACACGCCCCAGCGGCATACAATCCATCAGGCGCCCCGCACGCGGGCGCCTTTTTGTGAGGAGATGATTCACATGCAGATCAACAAGGTCGCCTTTATCGGCAAGGGCGGCGTCGGCCTGCTCTACGGCAGCATGATTGCCAAGACCCTCGGCAACGATGCCGTCGAATACGTCATGGATGACGCGCGTTTCGAGCGCCACGTGGGCGATGCGCTCACCGTCAACGGAAAGCCCTGCACGCTCAAGTCCGTCCGCGCCAGCGAGGCAACGCCCGCCGATCTGGTCATTCTCACGGTCAAGACGACGGGGCTCAACCAAGCACTCAAGACTATGGAGCGCGTCGTGGGACCCAACACGCTCATCGCCTCGTTGTGCAACGGCATTACGAGCGAGCAAAAAATAGCCGAGCGCTTTGGCTGGAAGCACACCGTCCTGGGCATCTGCCAGGGCATGGACGCCGTATTCCTTAACGGCGCGCTCACCTTTACCAATGCGGGCGAGATTCGCTTTGGCGCGGCAGCAGGCACCGAGCCCGCAACCGTCACCGCCATCGATGAGCTCTACACGCGCTGCGGCATCGCCCATACCGTCGAGAGCGACATTGCGCACCGCATGTGGGCCAAACTCATGCTCAACGATGGCATCAACCAGACCTGCATGGCCTACGGCGGCACGTACGGGAGCGCCACGGAACAGGACTCCGAGCAGCGTCGCTGCTTTGTTTCCGCCATGCGCGAGACACTTGCGGTCGCCAACGCCGAGGGCGTTGAGCTTACCGAGGCAGACCTGACGCAGATGGTGCACCTCATCGAGGGAATCGACCCCGCCGGCATGCCCTCGATGGCGCAGGACCGCATCGCACAACGTAAAACCGAAGTCGAGGAGTTCGCGGGCACCATTTGTCGCCTGGCCGCCAAACACGATATCCAAGTGCCGCAAAACGATTGGCTCTACCAGAGGATTCGCGAAATAGAAAGCAGCTGGTAGCCTCGTCCGCACGGCGACGCGCGCAATGTAAGCAGACAGGCCTTCGCGAGGATTCCATCGCTCGCGAAGGCCTGTCGCATTTAGGCCGAGGCTAAAACTAAGGCTCGTTTTGCGACTCCGGGACCTCGTCCTCGTCATCGCGGCAAAGCACCACGCCGGCGCTTCCCAACAGCGCCGCTGCAATCAAGGCGCTCACAACCACAGGAGCAGCACCCGTAGTGGACTGCAAGCCGGCAACTAACGCCGCCGTCGGACCAAGACATCCGATCAAAAGGGCAACGACGGCAATAGCGACATCTCGAGCGTTCATGGGATCACTTCCTCCACGAGAAAGACCTTGTTTCTCATGACTTAGTGTGCCCCGCGCCCATATGCCCAACGTAGTGCCACGGTAAGGGCTCTGTTAACCCAAATGCATATAAAAACGGGCGACTTTACATTGCCCGAAAGCTCAGTAAAGACGCCCGTCCATCATGTGCAATCGATGCCGACAGATTACCAACCGGTGTAGTAATCGGTAGTTCCGGCTGCGCAACCCGAATCGTAGACCTTGCACTCGCCCTTAGAGCCCGTAAAGGTCGAGCCCTGGGACTTATCGCTCGCAGCCACCACGTAGTAGCCGTCGGAATCACGCCAAAAGCCCTCGGAATCCAGCGTCCACTCACCCGTGCGGTGGTGATACAGCACGTTGCTGCTGTAATAGGTCTCGCGACGACCGTTGTAGTTATTGACACCGCTCGAGCGCGTCAGGCCCGAGCCGTTCGCGTAATACGCAGCAGACGCGTAAGACGAGCCGGAGCCGGCGTTGTAATACGAAGCCTGAACGGCCTCGGCAGCTTCTGCCTCGGCGGCCGCAGCCTCGAGCGCCTCGCGCTTAGCATCCTCGAGCGTGGAGCGAAGCTCGTCGAGCTCGGCCGACTTCGCGTCGACCTCCTCCATCGTCAAAAGACTGCCCGCACCGTCGATACAACCCTGCAGTACAGCGCGCTCGTCATCGGTGGCATAGTCACCGTACATGTTCATGATGATCTGCGCGCGGACCTCTAGGGAATCGCGCTTGGCCCCCATCGAGGCGTTCCACTCCTGCATGGAGCCAAAGCCGTCGCCACGATAGTCGACGGGCTGCATCAGGGTCGCCTCGGACGGCGTGGATCCGACCGCGTCGGGCAGTGTTGCCGCGTGGGCATCGGTTACGCCGGCACCCACTAAAAGCGCCACGGCAAGCGTGGCAGAAAGGGCGGCGGCCTTCGGTTTTCGTGAATCGATCCTCATGTAGCTGGAAACCTCCGTAGTGAGTTTTTGCTGCGTTTAAGCTGCGTGTGATTCGATCGCGCTGCATAGTACCCCGAGTAAATCGCGACCTGCGGTTTTTCTCAAAAGGTGCACGTCATTTGCGTAAAACTCACATCCTCTCAACAGGAGTTTTCCACAACTCGCATGCATAAAGCATGCCAAAAACCCTGTAATAGCGCCCTTCCTATGCAAAAAAGGCGCCTGCGCAACCATTGTTCGCGCAGGCGCCTTGAGCAGGCATTTTATGCAGTTATACCTATCGAGTCGCAAGGGGCCCTTGCACAAGTCGCCTTACTCGTCCAGCGCAGCAAAGGCCTGCTTCAGATCCCAAATGATGTCCTCGGCGTTCTCGGTACCAATGGAAAGACGGATTGTAGAGGGCGTAATGTTCTGCTCGGCAAGCTCCTCGGCAGAGAGCTGGGAGTGCGTGGTGGTAGCCGGGTGCACGACGAGCGACTTGACGTCGGCTACGTTGGCGAGCAGCGAGAACACCTGCAGGTGGTCGATGAACTTCCAAGCAGCCTCCTGGCCGCCCTTGATCTCGAAGGTGAAGATCGAGGCGCCGCCACGGGGGAAATACTTCTGGTACAGCTCATGGTCGGGGTGCTCGGGCAGGCTCGGGTGGTTCACCTTGGCAACATGGCCGTCACCGATCAGGAACTCAACGACCTTCTTGGTGTTCTCGACATGGCGGTCAACGCGCAGCGACAGGGTCTCGGTGCCCTGGAGCAGGACCCAGGCGTTAAACGGGCTAATGCAGGCGCCCTCGTCACGCAGCAAGATAGCACGGACATAGGTCGCGAAGGCAGCGGGGCCGGCGGCCTCGGCAAACGAGACGCCATGGTAGGAGGGATTGGGCTCGGCGATCTGCGCATACTTGCCGCTCGCCTTCCAGTCAAAGTTGCCGCCATCGATAATCACGCCGCCCAACGAGGTGCCGTGGCCGCCAATAAACTTAGTTGCAGAGTGAACGACGATGTTGGCGCCGTGCTCCAGCGGACGGAACAGATACGGGGTGCCGAAGGTGTTATCGACAACAACCGGAAGACCATGCTTCTTAGCGACCTCGGAGATAGCGTCGATGTTGGGGATATCGGAGTTGGGGTTACCGAGCGTCTCGAGGTAAATGACCGTGGTGTTGTCCCTGATGGCGCCCTCGACCTCGTCCAGGTTGTGGGCATCGACGAAGGTGGTCTCGACACCAAACTGGGAGAGCGTGTGCTCCAGCAGGTTGTAGGAACCACCGTAGATGGTCTTTTGGGCCACCACATGGTCGCCGGCCTGAGCGAGGGCCTGCAGGGTATAGGTGATGGCGGCGGCGCCAGAGGCGACGGCAAGACCTGCAACGCCGCCCTCGAGCGCGGCAATGCGGTCCTCAAAGACGCCCTGGGTGGAGTTGGTCAGACGACCGTAGATATTACCGGCGTCGGCAAGGCCAAAGCGGTCAGCGGCGTGCTGGGAGTTGCGGAACACATAGCTCGTGGTCTGGTAGATAGGCACGGCGCGGGAATCGGATGCGGGGTCGGCGCTCTCCTGGCCAACGTGCAGCTGCAGGGTGTCGAAACCAAAGGTGTGCTCGGGGTTGTTGATAAACTGGGTCATGATGATCTCCTTGATCGAACAAAAGTAATAAGAGTAAGAGAAGTAAGTCGCCGTCTCCTGATCACGCCGACGGGCGCAAGCAGGAGCCCGGCATTCGTCTTAGTAAGCAGTTCATATGCGGTCCTCCTTTTGACATCCCGTTCTCGTGGTCGGCTTAATTACCTACCGCCTTTGTGTGTTTTGAATAGTACGAGCATTGTTTCACGCGGTCAATCACTTAAAAGCGCTAACCTGTTATCGGTTTTTTAGATAGCTATCGAAAGGACGGGTGCCGATGACCCTCCAGCAGCTTCGTTTTCTTATCGCCGTGGCAGAATCCGGCTCAATTAACGCCGCAGCTCAGCGCCTCTATACCGCGCAATCCAATATCTCCAACGCCGTCAAAAGCCTAGAGCAGGAGCTCCGTCTGGAAATCTTTACGCGCTCCAGCCGCGGCGTCACACTCACCAACGACGGCACCGAGCTTTTAGGCTATGCGCGCCAGGTCGTAGAGCAGGCCGATATGCTCGAGGCCCGCTACGAGGACGGCGGCACACCCCAGGCACGCCTTGCCGTCTCGGCCCAGCACTACGCTTTTTCGGTCGAGGCCTTTGTCAACGTCGTCGAGCGCTGCCGCGACAGTAAGTTTGAGTTCATCATGCGCGAGACCACCACGTCACAGATCATCGACGACGTCCGCGCATTTCGCAGCGATATCGGCATTCTGTATCTGGATGACTTTAACGCCCGCGTCCTGCAGAAGGCCTTCGCCGACGCCCGCGCAAGCTTCCATCCCCTCTTCGATGCAACGGTCCACGTCTTCGTTAGCGAGCGCCATCCGCTCGCACGCCGCCCCCAGCTATCGCTTGCCGACCTTACGCCCTATACGCGCTACAGCTTTGAGCAGGGGACCTCGAACTCCTTCTATTACGCCGAGGAGCCGTTTAGCTATATCCCCTGCGACCGCAACATCCGCGTTTCCGACCGTGGCACGCTCACCAATCTGCTCATCACGTCGAACGGTTACACTTTGTCGACCGGTGTCCTCTCCAATGAAATGCAATGGGGCATGGCATCGATCCCGTTGGCAGACGCCCCAACGATGCGCGTGGGCTACATCATGCACGATGAGCGCAAGCCCTCTCCCCTGCTGCGGCAATACCTCGACGAACTCGAACGCATCATCCACGAAAACCAACCATTTGGGGACGGGATAGAAATGGCAGATTTAAAAGCCCTCTAGCTCTTGACAATTCAGGTCGCCCATCTTTCTTGGCGACAACGTCTCCACCATCCTTGTGGAGCGGCGCGCCTCGCATAAAACAGGATGGACCGGGCGCTACAATAGACAGCCGCAAGAGAGGAACTCGACGAAAGGAAGTCTGTGAAGGTCATCATCTATACCGACGGCTCGGCTCGATCCAATCCGGGACGCGGTGGCTACGGCGCCGTGCTCAAATACACCAACCCCGCCGGCAAGACCTTCACCTCCGAGCTTTCGCGTGGCTACGCCAAGACCACCAACAACCGCATGGAGCTCATGGCGGTCATCGTGGCGCTCGAGGCACTCAACCGTCCCTGCGAGGTCGAGGTCCACTCCGACTCGCAGTACGTCGTCAACGCCTTTAACAAGCACTGGATCGACGGTTGGAAAAAGCGCGGGTGGAAAACTGCCAACAAGCAGCCCGTTAAGAACCGCGACCTGTGGGAGCGCCTGCTTGCCGCAAAGAGCAAGCATAAGGTGGAGTTCATCTGGGTTAAGGGGCATGCCGGCCACGAGCTCAACGAGCGCTGCGACGAGCTCGCCACCACCGCGGCCGATGGAGTCAACCTCGATATCGACACCGGCTTTAACGAGAGCGACCTGTAATAGCGTTTTCGCGCAGCTTTATATCCCCACGCGCTACACTCATCCTGTAGACCAAAACAACGCAAGGGGGACGTATGCTGCGCATCGCGACCATCGGCACATCCATGATCACCGACGACTTTATCCAGGTCGTCAATGCCAACGACCAGGCTGTATTCGTAGGCACGCTCTCGCGCAACGCCGAGCGCGGCGCCGCCTTTACTGCCGAGCACGGCGGCGAACGAAACTTTACTTCACTTGATGAGCTTGCAGCAGCCGCCGACGTCGACGCCGTCTATATCGGCAGCCCAAACGCACTTCACTACGAGCAGGCCCTTGCCTGCATCGCCAGCGGCAAGCACGTCATCGTCGAGAAGCCCTTCTGCGCCACCGAAGCACAGGCACTGGAAGTCTTCCGCGCCGCCGAGGCGGCGGGCGTCGTAGCCCTCGAGGCCATGCGCCCGCTCCATGACCCCGCTTTCCACGCCATCGAGGACGCCCTGGGCGAGATTGCGCCCATTCGTCGCGCCTCACTGCGCTTTGGCAAGTATTCTTCGCGCTACAACGAGGTTCTCGCGGGACGCGCCACCAATATCTTCGACTGCAATATGGCATCGGGTTCCCTCATGGATATTGGCGTCTACACCGTCGAGCCCATGGTCGAGATCTTCGGCATGCCCTCCGGCCTTACGAGCATGGCTACTCTGCTCGACCCCACCACGCAAGAGCTCACCCATGGCCCCATCGATGGCTGCGGTTCCATCCTCGCCAGCTACGGCGGTGGCCGTATCTCCGTCGAGCTCGCGCACTCCAAAATTACGAATGACCTACTGCCCTCGCAGATCGAAGGCGAGCGTGGCACTATCCAGATTGACCATCTGTCCACGCCCCGCAACGTCCGCATCGACTATCGCGGCGATGTCGTACGCGGCTCGGCGACCGAGGCGCCGCGCGAACAGAGCGACAACGGCCGCGTGCTCGACCTGCCCAAATCGAGCAACACCATGGAATACGAACTCGCAGACTTTATCACCGCCATCGGCGGCATCGATAACGTCAAGGAAGAGATTTGGGAGACCCCGGCGGGACGTCACGAGCTTGGCCACTATCGCGATGTCACGCTTGTCTCGCTGCGCATCATGGATGCCGTGCGCCAACAGACCGGCATTACCTTCCCCGCCGATTCTGTCAAGCAGGCCTAGCGATGGGTATTTTCGACAAGCTTTTCTCGGGCGTCGCCGGCGGCAGCCGCGAGCCCCAAAAGCCCTCTGGCGTCGAGCTCGAGCTGCGCCGCAGGCTTACTGTGCTCGCAAGCGACGAGGCCACTCAAGACACTCCCCTGCGCTATTTCCTGCGCTGGGAGGGACAGGTCCAAGGCGTTGGTTTTCGCTTTACCAACACCAACCTCGCGCAGGCACGCGCACTCACCGGCTGGGTGCGTAACATGGAAGACGGCTCAGTCGAGATGGAGATACAGGGAGCTCCGGCAAACATCCTATCTCATCTCGAGGCGCTTCATGCCTCCTACGAGCGCATGGGAACGCGTTTTCGCCTCGTAGACGCCCAGGTCCGAGCCCCACTTGCCAATGAAGACGGTTTCACTCCTCATTATTAGTATTGTGTGCTAAATACGGTATCATTTACCTACGACCGTTAATAGAAAAGAGGCGAGGCGCATGGCGGTGCAAAGAAGGAATACCAGGCAGCGAAAGCTAGTTCTTGATGCCGTGCGCCAAAGCTACAACCATCCCACCGCCGAAGAGATCTACAACGCTGTGCGCGCGCAGGATGACAAAATCAGCCGCGGTACGGTCTACCGCAACCTCAATCTCTTGGCCGATGCCGGGGAGATTCTCTCGATTAAAACGCCGGGCGGCAGCCGCTTCGATCGTGCCATCGAGCCGCATGCGCATATCATCTGCACCTCGTGTGGCCGCGTCATCGATGTGCCGCTCCCCTTCAATACCCAGCTCGACGCCAGGGCATCCGAACAAATCGGATGGAGCGTCAGCTCGCACTACACCATCTTCGAGGGCCTCTGCCCCAACTGTAGGTAGATTTTTGGGACATGCCTTAAAAACAACTTTTTCACCGATTGCGGCAAAAGAAAGATTTCCAGGCATGTCCAAAATGTCTACTCAGCAAGTAGGCGACGCAGCTCTTCTTCGACCGTGCGCACGTAACGGACGCGGTCGTTGATACCGCGCATACTGGGATTGCAGCTCTCCATCAGATAGGGATGGCCCACCACGTTGAGCATGTCGCGGTCGTTTTCATTATCGCCAAACGCCATCATTTCGTTAGGTGAGATCCCCAGCGCACGACCATAATCGGCAAGCGCGGACCCCTTGCCTGAATCAAAGCCGATAAAGTCGGTCCATTCGGTTCCCGACGTCATCACATCGACCCGGTCGCCAAAGCGACGGACGAAATACTCCAGCGCCGCCGGCTGCTCTGTCTCGGGCGTTTGAAACGCGATCTTAATGACGTCCTCGTCGATGTCCTCGGGACGGTCGACCACCGCCACATCGCAATGGACCTCGTAGCGCAAATGGTCGACGAATGCATCGTTGCCGCTCATGGTGTAGAGGTGCCCCTCGCAGGAAAGGGTCACGTCGGCATGGGGATACGCAACCACGGCATTCGCGATATCCATAGCAAGGTTACGCTCCATGGAACGCTTGACAACGGCACGCCCCTCGCTCATCACGAGGGCTCCGTTTTCGCATACATAGGCAAGCTCATCGGCCACCGGGGCAAACAGATAGCGCAAGCTCGCATATTGACGGCCGCTCGCCGGCATAAACACGATGCCACGACGATGCAGCTCATCGATGAGCTCAAAGGCCTCGGAACGCGGCTCGCACTCCCCCGGATGCAGCAACGTGCCGTCCAAATCGCATGCAATCAGCTTGATTCCCTCAAGACCCATATGCTTTCCCCCACAGCACCTCATCAACAGCAAGACGGACTTTGAATAGCTGCCTCTCAAAGTCCGTCTTACTCATACGCACGTTAAACACGCGCCTTTTTTACGATCGTAAAGTCGGGAGCCATGCTCACGACGACCTCCGCCGCACTCGACGCAAAGCGCCGGTCCGTATCGAGTTCACGGCTAACCACCGAGAGCATAACGCCCTCGACACCCCGGAGCATGCGGCCCAAAACAGGCTGTACCGGCGTATACATGCGTACGGTATGCTCGTCCGAATCGCCTCGGAAAAGCGGCGCGTGCATATTGCCGATCTCCCAGCACGCATGCGCGAGCGCAATCGGATCCATGCGGTCGACTTCGACCAAATAGACCTCGGCGCTGCGCAGGCGCACGACAACCGCCACGGGCACCATGCCCGAACGGTCGATGGCAAGCACGTCGCCGTCGGCAAGACGACTGCCGTCGGCAGTATCCAGCCGAACATCGACCGTGCGCCCCAGCTCCGTCACGCCCGCAAACGCGCATACATCAGCCTGGTCCCAATCGAGCAGCAGCTCGTCAACTTCAAAGATGCCACCCAGCTCCCGACGAAGCAGGAGTTCATAGGACGGATCGTTGAGATTTCCCAAGCATGTCGTCGAAACCAAGCGTTCAGGCATACTCTAACCCTCGACCTCGACGAGCTCGATATCAAAGTTGAGATCCTTGCCGGCCAGCTCGTGGTTAGCATCGAGCGTCACGGCCTCGGGCGTCACATCGATGACAACGGCAGGGACAGGCATGCCGCTCGGCGTGGACAGGAAGAGCTTCATGCCCTTCTCGATCTGCTCGATGTTGGGAACCTGCTCGGCCGGGAAGGTGATAACCATCTCGGGATTGTGCTCGCCGTAGGCATCGGCAGCAGGAATGTGCACGGTCTTCTTCTCGCCCACCTGCATGTCGACAACGGCGGCATCGAAGCCCTTGATCATCTGACCGGCACCGCAGGTGAACTCCAGCGGCTCGCCGCGATCGTAGGAGCTATCGAACTGCGTGCCGTCGTCGAGCGTGCCGCGATAATGAGTCTTGACCTTCTTGCCCTGGTTGGACATGGAAACCTCCGTGATAAGGGCGGCACACAACGCGGGCCGCCATGAACGTATGGCGCTAACTATACCCTAGTCATACAATTCGAAGACAGTTTGCAAAGAAACGCTGCAACCGGAGGAACCATGGCATATCCCGTATTTGACCTACACTGCGACACCGCCGACCGCATCGGCTGGGCCACACTCGATCTCGACCTGCGCTTTACCGCCGGCACCGACGGTTATTTCCCCGGCGACGAGACGCATCCGCAAGATTTCGACCTCATCGAGGGCAATGCCTGCGCCATCTCGCTCGCAAAGATCGGCAACACGCCGTGGGCACAGTGCTTCGCCACGTTTATCCCCGACGAGATTCCCACCGCCCACGCCGCGCGCTTCCAGGCGCAGATCATGGCGCATATGAGCGGCCAGGCCATGCTCAACCACGATCGCATGGTCAACGTGCGCAGCGCCGCTGACATTCGCCCTGCGCTCAAGGACGGCAAGGTCGCCTGCATCCACACCATCGAAAACGCCACGTTCTTTGCCGAGGACCCCGCACTGATCGAGGTGCTCAAGAGCTTGGGCGTACTCATGTCGTCACTCAGCTGGAACGCGCAGGGGCCGCTCGCGAGCGGACACGATACCCACGCCGGCCTCACCGCCGCCGGCATCGAGGCACTTACGCAGATGGAGCACGCCGGCATGGTGCTTGACGTCTCCCATCTCAACGATGAGTGCTTTGACGAGGTCGCCGTCCGCGCCACGCGTCCCTTCGTCGCCAGCCACTCCAACTCCCGTGCGGTTTGCGGCGCCAAACGCAATCTTACCGACGACCAGTTCCGCACCATTCGCGACATGGGTGGCATCGTCGGCCTCAACTACTGCAGCGAGTTCCTTTCCAACGACGCAACCGACAAGACCGCCGCAGACGTCACCTTCGATCAGCTGGCGGCACATATCGAGCATTGGCTCGACCTGGGCGGCGAGGACGCCATCGCGCTCGGCGGCGACTGGGACGGCGCCACGGTGCCCGCTTTCCTCTCCGATGCCAGCAAGATGCCCGAGTTCCAGAACATGCTCTCCAAGCATTTTGGCAAGACCGTGATGCAAAAGCTCTGCAGCGACAACGCGCTTGCCTTCTTTGAGCGTTATTAATTTCACATCCCTTGAGCGGGCCGGCATGCCGAACGGTCGACATGCCGGCCCGTCCCCAATCTGAAGGACCGCTTTTGACGCAGCAGTTTACGATTTCCGTATCCCGACCGGATGGGATGCCCATCCCCGTCGTCGTTACCAAAAAGCGTGTCAAGAACTTCAACCTACGCGTCACATCGAGCGGTGAGGTCCACGCCAGTGCGCCGCTCGGTGCCACCCGCGAGCGTATCGAAGCATTTGTGAAGCGCAACAGCGCCTGGATTATCAGCCGACTTGCCCAGCGCGAGCAACGTCAGGCGACGGAGCGAGAGCCGCTCAGCCCCTCGTCCATCATTGCGCTTTGGGGCAAGCCCATCACGGTACAAGATGCGCTCGATCACAACTTTGCATCACCCGCACCGCGACCCGAACAGGCCACCTTCGCAAGTTTTATGGGTACCGACGAGCCAAGTGGGCGCGCGCAGGCAAAGCAGCGCACGGCCCTCGACGGCCTAACGCCCGATGAGCTCCAAGCCCGCATCGACCAGCTCTATACATCCGAGGTCACCACGGCGCTGCGCGATATGGTGCGCACATACGAAATCGCAATGGGTGTCGTCGCTTCCCGCGCTTCCGTGCGCAGCATGAAAACGCGCTGGGGCTCGTGTACGCCCAAAACCGGTGCCATTCGCATCGCACGCGAGCTTGCCGCCTACCCCGTCGAGTGCCTTGACATGGTTGTCGCCCACGAGCTCGTCCACTTGCTCGAGCCAAGCCACAATCAGCGGTTTCACGCCCTGCTCGACACGTACTGCCCCAACAATAGAGCTCTGTCGCAGCGGCTCAAGCAGCCACCCATAGAGACGTATTAGAACCGGTTAGCGCACGCGCTCGATCTCGACACCGCAGCTTGCCAGGGGAAGACCGACGGGCGCCCAAGGCTTATCGAGCTTAACACGCACGCCGAGCAGCAGAGGGTAACGACGTAGCAGCATCTGGGCCACGCCCTCGGCTGCGGCCTCGATGAGCTTAAACGTATGCTCGCGCAGATAGCCATCGACATCGTGGCACACCGAGCCGTAGTCAATCGAGGCATCCAGGTTATCGTGCTCCCCTGCTGCACGCAGGTCGGCATAGAGCACCAAGGACACGATGAACTTCTGGCCCAGGGCGTTCTCCTCGGGATACACGCCGTGGTTGGCAAAGACCTCAAGACCTTCAACGGTGATGCGATCGGCATGGCGCAGATCGTCATAGCTCACGTGGGGCACCGCCGTTGCGGTGGATATTTCGCCCCTTCCACGGCGGGCGAGCTCGGCGCCTTCAGTCTTGGTTGCATTCTCGGGCAGTTTCTTGTTACTCATCGCGATCGTCTCCTTCGTTTAGAACCCCGACCGCGCAAACCAACTACACGCGAATCGACAGGTTCTTTTTATCATCGCTCCAGTTGCAGGCATTGCGCGCGGGGCATGCAAAGCAGGCGCGCGACGCTTTGTCGGCTGCATAGAGCAGACGCTCAAGCGGTTGGCTGTTCACGCGCAGCTTTCTATGGCCTAAAATGGCCGTCTTAATGGCCGCAGCATCGGCCGGATCAAATGCCACGTCATCGGGCATGCCGCCAAGAATCGCATCAGCGACGCGCTCGCTTGCAACATCATGGGATATACCCGATTCATACTGTTCATCTTTGCCGATATCGTGAAGAAGTGCCGTGGCGTATATGACCTCGCGATCAAATTCGAGCTGTTCCTCAAGATTCTTAATCCACATAATGCGCGCGACATCCAGCAGATGGTCAATACCGTGGCGGCAGAAGATACGCCCCGATTCCAACTGTGCAATGTTGCCCAGGTGCCGCCGGAACAGCCCGTTGGCACAAATGTAATCAATGCGAGGCATGGCGCCAAAGGGAGTCAGGCCCGAAGCCATAAAGCCGCGACGCGGCGTCCCCTCATCGGTCTTCGATGTAAAGTCGTTGACGACTCTCATGGTTAGCGGCCCAGCATCCTAAAGAATCGCTCCTCGAGCGCGGGATCGGTCTCAAAGACACCGCGACGAGCAAGCGTTACGGTCTTGGTACCGGGCTTTTGCACGCCGCGCATGGTCATGCACATATGCTCGGCTTCCATCAGCACGATCGCCCCTTGGGGAGCAAGATACTCCATGAGGGCATCGGCAACCTGCGCGCACAGCTGCTCCTGCAGCTGCAGACGACGGGCATAGACCTCAACCGCGCGAGCAAGCTTAGACAGACCCGCCACGCGACCGTTAGGGATATAGCCGATCGCAGCCTTGCCATAAAACGGCAGCAGATGGTGCTCGCACAGCGAGTAAAACGTAATGTCACGCTCGATAACCAAATCGTTCGAAGCGACGGCAAAGGTTTTGGACAGGTGCTCCTCGGCACTCCGGCCCATACCGCCGGCAATCTCGCCATACATACGGGCGACGCGTGCCGGGGTCTCCAGTAGGCCCTCACGAGTTGGGTCCTCGCCTATACCTTCAAGCAGCAGCTTAATAGCAGTCTCGACTTTTTCCTGATCGACCATCTGGGCCTCACTTTTTTCGATTTCGCGTTCGCGCTATGGTACCACGCTGGCACGCAACCTCTTCCAGCTACATAGTATGGGTCGAATAGACCGGATCGTCCCGCCAAAGCTCCACAGCGTCGCAAAGCGCAACGCCCTCGCGCGCAGCACGAGCGCGCGTGGCGTTCATGTCGATCACGCGCTGATTGCTCGAGCCCCTAAAGCGCAACGAGATATCGTACAGATCTTGAACGAACGGACCGTCTACCAGCATGTCGAGACAAGCAAGGATACGGTCCGTCACGTCGGTATGGTGACGGCCACCCGGCATTAGTTCCTCGAGCACGTCACCGGTAAAGCACCAAATGGTCTTCCCAGACTCCACAGGGTAGGTCGCACGCACGCGTTCGATAAAATCAACGAGCCCCGCCTGGTTCTCGGGTTCCATAGGCTCCCCGCCCAGAATCGTCAGGCCATCAATAAAGGGATGATCAAGACTCTCGATGATTTTGTCCTCGACAGCACGATCGAACGGTTCACCCGCGGCAAAGTCCCACGCGACGGAGTTAAAACAATTCTTGCACCCACGACGGCACCCACTCACAAACAGAGAAGTACGAACGCCTTCTCCATCAGCAATGTCGAAATACTTAATGTTCGCGTAGTTCATAGGTAACCTTCCTGGGGGTCTGGAGCATATCATCCCGTCCTCAAACATTCTCGGCCTTCGGCCTGCGAAACTGCGGGCGGGACGATATGCTCCAGATCCCTCGCGAGCGACACTCGGTGAACGAAGCGAACATCGAGTATGGGGTTCGAGGCCCAATAAAAACTGGGTTGCGGCCCAACCGCCATCGCAAGTAAATCGCAGCTGCAGCTCGAATTATTACTGCCAAGAACTTCGAGGAGTGAGCAGGCCGCATACTGCATCTCAGCTACATCAACTTGGCTGCCCCGTAGCGAGGCCCCGGACCTTTGCTCGATATGAGTTCCGCACGAACAGGAGGCGCCAGTGGCGCCTCCGTCGTGAGCCAGGACTGTCCGAAATAGCGAGTAAAGGTCCGGGGCCTCGCTACGGGGCAGCCTGGGATGGTTATTAGAGATGCAGCACGCGGTCGCGAATCTCCTCGGTTCGACCCTGGTTCCAGAACTGGGTACCGATGTAGCCGCACGTGCGACGGGCGACATTCATCTTCTCCTGGTCACGATTGCCGCAATTGGGGCACTCCCACACCAGTTTGCCATCGTCCTCGACAATGCGAATCTCGCCGTCATAGCCGCACACCTGGCAGTAATCGCTCTTGGTGTTGAGCTCGGCGTACATGATGTTGTCGTAGATGTACTGCATTACGCGAATGACCGCCTTGAGGTTGTCCTGCATGTTGGGAACCTCAACGTAGGAGATAGCACCGCCCGGCGAAAGCTGCTGGAACATGCCCTCAAACTTAAGCTTGTCGAAGGCATCGATCTCCTCGGACACGTGGACGTGATAGCTGTTAGTAATGTAGCCCTTGTCCGTCACGCCCGGGATAATGCCGAAACGGCGCTGCAGGCACTTGGCGAACTTGTAGGTCGTCGACTCAAGCGGGGTGCCGTACAGCGAGAAGTCGATATCGCTTTCGGCCTTCCACTCGGCGCACTTGTCGTTCATGTGCTGCATGACGGCCATGGCAAACGGCGTGCCCTCCTTCTCGGTGTGGCTGTGGCCCGTCATGTACTTGACGCACTCATACAGACCGGCGTAACCCAGGCTAATGGTGGAATAGCCGCCCACGAGCAGCTTGTCGATCGTCTCGCCCTTCTTAAGGCGCGCCAAGGCACCGTACTGCCAAAGAATCGGCGCAGCATCCGAAAGCGTGCCCATCAGGCGCTCATGACGGCACAGCAGGGCGCGGTGGCACAGCTCAAGGCGCTCATCGAAGATCTTCCAGAACTTGTCCATGTCCTGATGCGAGCTCAGCGCGACATCGGGCAGGTTGATGGTCACAACACCCTGGTTAAAGCGACCATAGTACTTAGGCTTGGTCGGGTCATAGTTCAGAGCGTTGGCGACATTGTTAAAGCCGTTGCCCGAACGGTCGGGCGTCAGGAAACTGCGGCAACCCATGCAGGTATAGCAATCGCCGTTGCCGGCGGTCTCGCCCTTAGACAGCTTGAGCTCGCGCATCTTCTTCTCGGAGATGTAGTCGGGCACCATGCGCTTGGCGGTGCACTTGGCGGCGAGCTTGGTCAGATAGAAGTACGGCGAATCCTCGCGGATGTTATCGTCCTCGAGCACGTAGATGAGCTTGGGAAACGCCGGGGTGATCCACACGCCGGCTTCGTTCTTAACGCCCTCATAGCGTTGACGAAGCGTCTCCTCCACAATCATGGCAAGGTCGTGCTTCTCCTGGGGCGTACGGGCCTCATTGAGATACATAAAGACCGTCACGAACGGCGCCTGGCCATTCGTGGTCATAAGGGTCACGACCTGATACTGAATCGTCTGGACGCCGCGACGAATCTCATCGCGCAGGCGTTCCTCAACGACCTCGCGAACCTTCTCGGCAGATGCCGAAACACCGAGCTCCTCAAGCTCGCGAGCGACCTCGCCGCGAATCTTTTGACGGCTCACCTCAACGAACGGGGCGAGATGGGTCAGCGAAATAGACTGACCGCCGTACTGGGAGGAAGCAACCTGGGCGATAATCTGCGTCGCGATGTTGCAGGCGGTCGAGAAGCTGTGCGGCTTCTCGATCAGCGTGCCCGAGATAACGGTGCCGTTCTGGAGCATGTCCTCCAGGTTCACCAAATCGCAGTTGTGCATGTGCTGGGCAAAGTAATCCGAATCGTGGAAATGGATCAGGCCCTCATTATGGGCATCCACGATCTCCTGGGGCAGCAGCACGCGTTGGGTCAGGTCCTTGGAAATCTCGCCGGCCATATAGTCGCGCTGAACGGAATTGACGGTCGGATTCTTATTGGAGTTCTCCTGCTTAACTTCTTCGTTATTGCACTCGATCAGCGACAGGATCTTGTCGTCGGTCGTGTTCTTTTGGCGCTTCAGGCTCTGAACATAACGATAGATGATGTAGCGGCGAGCGACCTCATAGCAATCGAGACGCATGATCTCGTCCTCGACCAGATCCTGGATCTCCTCGACCGATACGGTATGGCCGGCCTTCTCACATGCCTCGGCGACGTTTTGCGCCGCGTAGATCACCTGGCGGTCGGTAAGACGAGAGCCCTCCTCGACCTCCAAGTTGGCGGCGCGAATCGCATTGACGATCTTATCGATGTCAAAGGCAACCTCGGTGCCGCTGCGCTTGATGATCTTCATCCTCTTGCCTCTTTCGCGTCGTAATCCCATTGCGCTTCAGAGCCAAACGATGCCTGGCAGGGCTTGTCCCTGTCTTGCGGCGCCGTCGCGCAATCTGTGTTCTCGATAAACCATAGGTCCTCATGCGGACAATCCTCGCGGCCGATCAAGCGGCTCAAAGGCGTGTCCAAATGGGACGAACAAGGTCTTCGTTCTCTGTCCGCCATCTATCATACGACAAAGACGCCTCTATATCCTGTATTCTTTTTTTATGTCAAACACAACATATAGTGTTTCAGCAGGTCAAAGCAATTGGTCATTTTACAGACACATTAATTATGAGGGTTTCTTGGCAAGTCGGTAAAACGTTACCAACGCGGCTACCTGCAAGGCAGTTATAAAACCCCCTCGTCAAGCCGCCGACAAATCCTACCAAAACCAAGCCGCTCACGCGAAAAGAATCCAAAAGATTATGCTTGACCAACATGTTGCGGTCGAATGCCGGCGGACGGAGCGACAGGACTGCAAACGCTCGGAAGACTACAGCCCCGGCACCCCGTCCGCCGGCATTCGATAGGCGCTATTAGTTCTCTTCGCGAGCTATCATGCGGCCGAGAGCCGCTGTAAAGGGATCGAGCAGCACGCCGGCGATAACCACAAAAGCCCACCCCTTTGTGACAAGGCCCGCCCAGCGCGCGAAGAACGTACGGCCTTCAATCGTTCCGAATCCTCCCTGGAAGGCAATCTCGCCAAAACCGATCACCATAAAAGATTGCACGGGGGTCAACCATGGAAACGCGGGCGACGTGCACGGTTATGATCAAAATAATCATCTCCCACGAGACCAAGAGGCCAATAACGACAAATTATGCTGGGCAGCAAATGCAACGTGAAAAAGCGACCGAGGTCGATAATTTGACGGCATATTATGTGTGTTTATAACAAAACAGTCCAGAAGCAAAGCCTCTGGACTGCGAACATTTGGTGGGCGTTACAAGATTTGAACTTGTGACCTCTTCCGTGTCAGGGAAGCGCTCTCCCCCTGAGCTAAACGCCCAAATGGAGCGGACAACGGGGCTCGAACCCGCGACCCCAACCTTGGCAAGGTTGTGCTCTACCAACTGAGCCATGTCCGCTTACGGGGAATAATCTTACGTGATGCCTGCATCCTATGCAAGAACTTTTTTTGAAAAGTTTTGCGACGCCCTCGCGAACCTCACGAAGACATCAGCCACCTCAAAAAGGCCGAGCTCCTCACCCTGATACACGTATGCCGAACCCGGAAGCGCCAGCTCAAGCAAAAGGGCCGCCCGCGCGCGGCGCTCGCCGAGTTCACGGTCCTCGTCATAAGACGACCCGTCGCGTAAGAGCCAGTCGAGCGCAATCTGGTGGTAGCGCGTCGCCTTGATTTGCGGCAGGGCATAGCGCGTCGCCACGCGCGATAGATCTCGTGGACCTCGTTGCGGTCCCACAGCGGATGGGTGCCGTCGTCAACCATGTCATCGCCCTCGGCGAGATGCCACCGGTCGAGGTCATCGCGGTCGAGGTCCTTGGCGAGACCGTGCGCCACATCAATGCGAAAGCCATCAACGCCTCGATCGCTCCAAAACGTCAGGACGTCGCAAAAGAACGCATGAACCTCGGGGCATGACCAGACAAAGTCCGGCCGCTCGGGCGTAAACATATGCAGCTACCACTGACCGTCCGCAACACGCGTCCAGGCGGGGCCGCCAAAGTTGGCATTCCAATTGGTGGGAGGCAGCTCGCCATGTTCGCCGCGACCATCGCGGAATATATAACGGGCGCGCTCGGGCGATCCAGGGCCGGCGGCAAGAGCGGCTTTGAACCAGGGGTGCTGGTTGGATGAATGATTGGGCACGATGTCGACGATGACCTTGATGCCGCGCGCGTGAGCCGCAGCGACCATGTCATCGCAGTCGTCAAGCGAGCCGAGACGTGGGTCGACATCGCAGTAGTCCGCCACATCATAGCCACCATCGACAAGAGGCGATGGGTAAAACGGGCTCAGCCAGATGGCCTCGATGCCCAGCCGCTCAAGATAGTCCATCTGCTGGGTAATACCCACGATGATACGCCCAAAGCTGTTATTCGCGGCAAACAACGCCACGGCCACGCCCCAAGACGCTCGCTCCCTCTCGGGTTCGGGCCTCTGCAATGGGTACGAAAAAGCCCGGCTACCGTGGTAGTCGGGCTGTTGTACTTGGAGCGGACAACGGGGCTCGAACCCGCGACCCCAACCTTGGCAAGGTTGTGCTCTACCAACTGAGCCATGTCCGCATATGTAAAACAAAACGGGCGCCGGAGCGCCCGGATGTTGCCTGGAGGCGAAGCCCGGATTCGAACCGGGGGTAAAGGCTTTGCAGGCCTCTGCCTTACCACTTGGCCACTTCGCCGAAAAAGGACCGTTAAGAACGGTCCGGAAATGCAATGGAGCGGACAACGGGGCTCGAACCCGCGACCCCAACCTTGGCAAGGTTGTGCTCTACCAACTGAGCCATGTCCGCTTGCGGGTTATTAATTTACGCGAGTTATCCAAAAGACGCAAGTACTTTTTTCAAAAAAGTTGCCCAAAGCAAGTTCACGCAGGGAAATCATGTCGATTCAAGGCGCTAAGCGCACGATTCCAATGCCGAACTAAACAGCTTCACCATCCGAACGCGTGTGCCGGCACCATCCGTGCGACGGGCAACCTCCACATTATCGACGAGCATGCGCATAAGCTTGATACCGCGTCCGCGTTCCTCGGATGCCATCGGTTCGCTCGCCCCATCGATAGAATAGCCAGCGCCTCGATCAAGCACCTCAAGCACAACACGGTCCCCATAGGCCTGAATCGTCAGGATGCAGCCAACACCGCCCGCATGGTCATATGCGTTACCCAATGCCTCCCCCAACGCTAATGCGACGTCATAGCGCTCATCACGCCTCAGGGGAAGTGATTCGAGAAGCTCGGCCACACGGTGCCGATAATACGGGAGATTCTCGATGCCTCGCTGCACCTTGACGCTCTTGCTCCATCGCGGCAACTCCCCCACCGGAATGGCGGGAATCGACTCCCGCACCGGACCCGCAACATGAAGGATGTCGACAAGTCGGGCAATCTCCAAAAAGCGAACGACCTCATCGGAGGCGTTAACAAGCGAAAGCAGCCCTTCTCGTCTCATAAGCTCTCTGGCACGCGTAAGCAAAAACGCCAAACCCGTCGAGTCGATAAAAGCCACGGTCTGGCAATTGATGACAACACGGCGCACCCCCCGGTCGATTAAATTATCCAACCGTCGGCGCAGCTCGGGCACCGAGGCGATATCGATATCGCCCGGTGGCGTCAAAACCGCTATGTCATTCCACTCATTCATGCGACCATGGTTCCCCAAAAGAGCTCGCTCGATGCACACTTTTCTGCAACCGTTAGGATTCTGTATGCCCAACGTCGCGACCTACGATCGACCCCGTAAAAACTCAAGGGACACCAATGCAATGTCATCGTCCAGCGCCGAGTCGGTAAAGCGGTCAAGCTCGCCCAAGACCTTACCGCAGATGCCCGATACGCCCTCACCCGAAACAGAGAGTAGAAGGTCGCGCAGGCGTTGCTCGCCAAAGAAAGCACCCGAGCGGTCGCGTGCTTCGATCGTTCCGTCGGTATACATAAACAGCATGTCACCAGGATCGAACGTAAACACGCCCGTCTCGTACACCATGCTCTCAAAGGCACCGATCACGCCCGATTGGCACCCAAGGAGCTCCACTTCTCCCCCGCAGGTCTCTCCTCCGCCATGCGGCGTCGACGACGGCCTAATGACCATAGTGGGAGGATGTCCCGCAGAGCAATAGGTAGCGCGGCCCGCTTTAAGATCAATCTTGGCGATAAACGCCGTCACAAACGTCTCGACCCTCGAAAAGCCCATGAGCATGCTATTGAGCGAGCGGGCCATGCGAGCGGGTCCCGCACCCTCCCAGGCATAAGCCGTCAACGCCGTCTTGACGAGCGCCGACATCGACGCCGCCTCAATTCCTTTGCCGGAGACATCGCCCAATATCATAACGGCGCAATCGTCGGGAAGACGGATAAGCGTATAGAAGTCACCACCGACCAACGCCGAATTCGTTGCCGACAGGTATACCGAATCGGTTGCGATGCCCGGAACGTCGCTGAGCGAATTTCTCATGCCAATCTGAAGCGTCTGAGCGATATGACGCTCTTCACGCTTTTGAGACTCGCCCTCATAGATCAGCTCAAAGTCGTGTGCCAAATGCACCATGTAGTCGTATTCAAGGTCGTCGATTGGCTCCTGGCTGCCATCACGGAGCAGCAAAACGCGCCTCGTCGGTCCCTTGGCGATATCAGCGGGCACGATTGCATCGTTGCTTCGCGTACCATCCGCCTCCGAGTGGCAGCGCCCCGCCTCGATACCGGAGTCGACATAAAGTCCCTGACACGGCAGGCCGTGGGCTCTCAACCATGCGCCCATAGTCGTGGATTCGTCCACGCGCGTAAGGCGCACGTGCTTGAGGTCGTCGGCGCTCGTCCCACCCAGCACCGATGTCTCAAATCCATCGGAAATTGCCCCCAGGCGCGCCGCCGGCGTCGTGACAGAAAAGAAGAGTGACTCCGGATCGCCCGGCAATGCCACACGACTGCCGCCTTCAAAATCGATGACATAGGTTCCGAGGCCCGCATCATACTCCACGGGGCAGAAATGGCAACTGAGCACAGCGCAGATTTCGGTCGACACCGCACGCGAGGCGGCAATAGGATCATCGAGATAGGCAAACAACTCATCGCGCAGCACGTTGAGAGAACGGCCAAGCTCTGCCGTGCGACGTGAACGTAGACTCGATGCCATGCCGACTAGTTGGATGGAGAGGTAATCGCAAATGACCTCGAGCACGTTGACATCATAGGCAAGCGGCGCCTGCGGACGTTTCCAACCGACCTCCAACACACCGAGCACCTGAGTGCCATAAAACACGGGAAGACATATCTCGCTGCGGTATGGAGGCATATCTTGCACGCGTAGCAGGTGCTTAGAACGATTGTCCAGGTCCATAAACATACCCGAGGCAACCCTATCGCCCTCGAGGTCCTGCTGAATCGACAGGCGGCAGGCACGAGCCTCACGGAGCACATACGTCGGGATACCTGCACCATACGGCATAAACTCGGGCAGGTAGCTGTCATACAACTCCTTGGAAACACCGCGAAGCTTAAAACCGCCGCTCTCAGAAAAATAGATGGCAGCACCCGAGGCATCGAGGGTTCCTACAAGCTGGTTCAAAACGGTATCCAACAAACTAGGCAGCTCATCGGAGCCCACCGTGCTCATAATGACCGACAACGTGCCCGAGAGGCGCTTATTCGCCACTCTGAGCTCCGAAAGCGCACGCTTGAGCTGACGGTCATGCGAATACTGCTCTTCGATACTATGGAGCGCCACGAGAACACGCGGCGCACGGCGGCCAAAGATACGAGGCGGCGTAACCGAGCCGGCACAAACTAGGACGGGAATAAAGGAGCCGTCACTTAGCTTAAGCATCAACTCGCTCTCGGTACCATTGGTCTCAAAAGGAAGACGATGTTCTGTCGCGCGTTCAAATGCTGACGAGTACAAGAGATCTTTAACGTCCCCGTTGATCACATCGGAACGTTCCTCGCAGATCAAGTCGAGCAAGCGATTGTTTACATGCAAAATGGTTCCGTCGAGCTCGCAGATAATGACAGCATCGCTCGTAATATCGACCAATTGGGCAACGTCAACCCACTCATTGCGCTCAAGCGTTTCCATCGTGAACCTCACCGTCTATCGGTAACAAAAAAGCCTCCGAAGAGGCTTCTCAAATGCGATGGTGTCGGAGGCGGGACTTGAACCCGCATGACCAAAAAGCGGTCACTAGCACCTCAAGCTAGCGCGTCTGCCAATTCCGCCACTCCGACATGCTATATTGTTGATTCGCAGTTCGTTTTGTTGGACCCGCGCTTTCAACGAGGAAGATAATAACCTATGATTCGAGAACTGTGCAAGCACTTTTTTCAAAAAAGTTTACGAATTTGAAAATGCGCAGGTAGATCTATATGTCCGGGCCGGAATGGGGGCAACTTCCCAACGCGTCCTCGGGCATGCGGTACATTTTGATTCGCGCTTCGCGCTACAAAATGTACCGCCCCCTGCGGAATGCGTTGGGAAGTTGCCCCCATTCCGGCCCTACAGCCACATACTCCAAGTACGATTCTCAAACATATACTGGGGCTGATGCAAATTTGGTGGCTCGGCTTTGCCGAGCCCTTATATAAGGAGGCCGGAGCTAAAGCTCCGGCCTCGCTCAATTTCTTATTAGGTTAAGTGAGCGATCAAGGAATCGCCCCCCCCTGCAGTGGTAACACAGGGCCCGTACTGGACTTAGTTTTCAGAACATTCCGCAGACCAAGAAACCCCCTTATCCGCAGCTCCGAAGGAGCAGGATAAGGGGGTTTCCATGGTCGAGGACGTTCTGAAAACTAAGTCCAGCACGGGCCCGGACGAAAACAACCGACTACAGGTCGATATGCGATTCCTTAATCGGGAACGGCTCGGCGAAGTGGCAGGCGCAGCAGTGGCCCGGAGCAACTTCCCTAAACTCGGGAAGCTTCTCGGAGCAGATGCCCTGCGCGATCGGGCAGCGCGTGTGGAAACGGCAGCCAGTCGGCGGATCCAGCGGTGACGGCGGATCGCCGGCAAGGATGATGCGCTTACGAGACTTTTGGATATCCGGATCGGGAACCGGCACGGCAGACAGCAGCGACTGCGTATACGGGTGGTGAGGCTCGCTATAGAGCGTCTTCCAGTCAGAAACCTCGACTACCTTACCCAGATACATAACGGCAACGCGATCGGAGATGTGCTGAACGACGGACAGGTCGTGGGCGATAAACAGATACGCCGTACCAAACTTGTCCTGCAGTTCCTTAAGCAGGTTCAGAACCTGGGCCTGAATGGACACATCCAGAGCGGATACCGGCTCGTCACAGATAATCAGCTTGGGCTTCAGTGCAAAGGCGCGGGCAATGCCGACACGCTGACGCTGGCCACCCGAGAACTCATGAGGATAGCGGTTGATGTGCTCGGGGTTCAGTCCGACAACGTCGAGAAGCTCGCGGACGCGCTCAATGCGCTCCTCCTTGGTTCCCACGCCGTGAATGGTCATGGGTTCGGAGACGATCTCGCCGATGGTCATGCGAGGATTCAGCGAGGCATAAGGGTCCTGGAAGATAAACTGCATCTCGCGACGCATATCCTTGATCTCATGCTTGCTCATTTCGGCAACATCTTTACCCTGGAAGAACACCTTACCGGCGGTCGGCTTGGTCAGGCGCATGATGGTGCGACCCGTAGTGGACTTACCGCAACCAGACTCACCAACCAGACCAAAGGTCTCACCAGGATAAATCTCAAAAGAGATGTCGTTTACAGCAGAGACGACGCGCTTGGAAAAACGCTTGGCGAACATGCCGGACTCTGCGGAGAACTCCTTAGAGAGGTGCTCGACCTTCAGTAGCGGAGTGCGCTCGTTATTGTCTGCCATTTACGCCTCGCCTCCCTTCTTGGAATCCTTACGCGTGCGGGACGTCTCAGGGGCGTTCTTGAGGAACTCGGGGTCACCGGAATAATGGCACGCAGAATAGTGGCCGGACTCGGTGACAAAACGCTCGGGGCGCTGCTTGCGGCACTTATCGGTCGCATAGGGGCAACGAGGCGAGAACACGCAACCCTCGGGCAGGTTCATGAGCGAAGGCGGGTTGCCGTGAATCGGCGTAAGCGGCTTCTTCTCATCGATGGCCTGCTCCGGGATGGAGCGAATCAGGCCCCAGGTATAGGGGTGACGGCTCTCGTAGAAGATTTCCTCAGCAGTACCGAACTCGACGGGACGGCCGGCGTACATAACCATGATCTTGTCGGCCATATCGGCGACAACACCCAGGTCATGGGTAATCATGATGATGGCGTTGCCGTTCTTCTCCTGCATTTCCTGCATAAGCTCAATAATCTGAGCCTGAATGGTAACGTCCAGGGCAGTCGTGGGCTCGTCGGCAATCAGAATATCGGGATCGCAGGCAAGGGCCATGGCAATCATGACGCGCTGACGCATACCACCAGAAAACTGGTGCGGATACTCATTGACGCGTTTCTCGGGCTCGGGAATGCCAACGAGGTCCAAAAGCTCGGTGGCGCGCTTGAGCGCCTCCTGCTTGGAGTAGCCACGGTGCAGACGAAGGCCCTCACCCACCTGCTTGCCGATCTTATAGACCGGGTTCAAGGAAGTCATAGGATCCTGGAAGATCATCGCGATATCGTTGCCACGAATGTGCTGCATCTCTTCCTCGGTCATCTCGAGGATAGAACGACCGCGATAGCGAACGTCACCGCCCTCAATCTTTCCCGGAGGCATCGAGATAAGACCCATGATGGTCATGGCGGTCACGGACTTACCGGAGCCGGACTCACCGACGACACCCAGGGTCTCGCCACGATCGAGCGTGTAGGACACACCATCGACAGCGCGAACGACGCCATCCTCGGTGTGGAAATACATCTTAAGGTCATCAACCTCGAGCAGATGCTGGCCCTCGGGAACCGGCTGGTCCTTCAGGTCCACATAGTTCTTGTTCTTCTTCATCCTTATGCGTCCTTCATCTTGACGTCGAGGGCGTCGCGCAGACCGTCACCCAGCAGGGTGAAGGCGAGCACCGTCGAGAGAATTGCCAGACCGGGCATGATCATCATCCAGGGAGCAGTCAGAAGATACTGCTGGCCGTCCTGAATCATGGAGCCCCACGAAGGCGTAGGCGGAATAACGCCCATGCCGAGGAAGGACAGAGCGGACTCGGTCAGAATGGCGCCACCAATGTTCATAGTCGCGTAGACCACGATGGAGGCAACGGAGTTCGGGAAGATGTGACGCACGACGATACGAGCATCAGATGCACCCATCGCGCGCGCAGCGTCAACATAGTCGTTTTCCTTGACCGTCAAGATCGCGGATCGGAAGACGCGCGCAATCGAAGGCCAGCCAAGAATACCGATGGCGATAAAGACGTTCTGAAGACCACGGCCGATAACGGCGATCATGGCGACAACGAACAGCACGTACGGGAACGCAAGGAAGATGTCCGCACAGCGCATGATGATCGTATCCCAGATGCCGCCGTAGAAACCGGCCAGAGCGCCCATGACCAGACCAATCACCGTGGAGATCGCAGTGGCCATAATGCCGACGGACAGCGAAACGCGTGCACCGTAGATAACGCGGACGAGAATGTCACGGCCAAGGGAGTCGGTGCCAAACGGGTGCTCTGCACACGGAGCCAGCAGCGACGTCTCGGCCATGGTGGTCGAATCGGAAGCCGTCGGCGAACCGAGCCAGGGCTTAGCCCACAGATCTGCGGTCAAGGCAACCACAACGACGATAATGATCCAGCAGACACCGATAACGGCGAGCTTGTTCTTACGAAGACGCTTAAAAGCGTCGCCCCACAGCGTGCGAGACTTGGCGGGAGCAGATGCGGCCATGGTGGCGGTAGCCTGCTCCTGAGACTGAGAATCAGTTTCCTGCATGAGACGTACCTCCCTTAGGCCTTATCCGACGGACCGCCAAGGCGGATGCGCGGGTCGAGGAATGCATAGCTAATGTCGACGAGCAGGTTGATCACCATGACGACGACGACGATGAGGGTAACGCCGCCCATAACGATGGGCCAGTCACGCATGCTAATGGCGCGATAGACCTCATAGCCGATACCGGGCCAGTTAAAAACCGTCTCGGTCAGGATGGCGCCCGAAAGCATGGCACCGAAGTCGACACCAATATAGGTAACGACGGGGATGAGCGCATTCTTAAGCGCATGCTTGATGATGATCGCGCGATTGGAGAGACCCTTGGCCTTTGCCGTACGGATGTAATCCTGGCTCATGACGTCAAGCAGCTGCGAGCGCATAATGCGGGCGGCATAAGCGGTCGAAACCGAAGCCAGCGTAATGGTCGGAAGCACATAGTGCATCCAATCCTGATACTGAGAACTGGAACCACCGGCACCCGAGATCGGCATGGAGAATGCACCGCCCGTGGCGTCCTTGAGAATGACGCCAAAGAACAGCTGCAGCAACATACCGAGCCAGAAGGCCGGGACGGCAACGAGGATCGACGTGGTGAGCGTTACCAAAATATCCCAGAAGGAATAACGCTTTACCGCCGAAATGATACCCGCACCGATACCCATGATTGCCTCGAGTACGATGGCGCACGCGGCAAGTTTGACCGTATACGGATACTTCTGGGCAAAGATTTCCGTAACCGGCAGCTTGCGCTGATAGGAATTACCCAGATCGCCATGAAGCAGGCCGTTCATGTAATAGAAGTAACGGTCCACGAGCGACGTTTGAACGGGGTCGCCGTTCTCGTCAAGGATCGCGTTGCCGTCCTCGTCCGATTGGACCAGGTGATAGCGGACGCGAAGCTGAAGCTCCACCTCGGGGGACAGAGCCTTGTCTCCACCGATCAGCTTGATCGGATCTCCCGGCACGATATTCTGGAGGGCGAACAGAATCAGCGTAACGCCCAAAAATACCGGGATGAACTGAAGCACACGTTTAACGATGTACTTACCCATACCACTCCCCTATCTAGGGATTAACTTAAATGGGATGCCGATCGCCAGACCGGCATCCCAAAATTACCATCAGCCAGTTTACCCCAGGTTAGGGAGAACTGTATGTTTCCCATGAGGTCTACGTAAATACTTGACCCTCACGGAAGCTGCAAAACTCTTAGGCGAGCTCAGCGGTACCCAGATCGGCGTGCTTCTGCGGATCGACATAGAGGTACTTGATGCGATCGGAGCCGGCGATGGTGTGCGTGTAGAACATCAGCGGGATGACCGGGCAGTCAGCAGCGACCATTGCGTCGGCCTCCTGCATCTTAGCGACGCGCTCTTCGTCGTCAATCGTGGTACGGGCCTCGTCGACCTTGGCGTCGAACTCGGGGTTGTTGTAACCAGAACGGTTGTCGCCACCGAGGGAGTCGGAGTGGAACAGCGGATACAGGAAGTTGTCCATGATCGGGTAGTCGGCAATCCAGCCCAGACGACCGAACTGATAGTTGAGGTTCTGGTACTGCTCGAGCAGGGCAGACCACTCGGGGGTATCGGAGACGGCGGTAACGCCAACCTTGGCAAGGTCACCGATGATGGACTCCATGATCTCCTTGTGGCCACCGTCCTGGTTGTAGGACAGAGTCACGTTAATGCCACGATCGCCGTTGGCGTCAGCGGGAGCAACCTTGTCGAGGTACTCGTTAGCCTTGTCGACGTCGTAGGCGCAGAACTCCCATGCGCCCTCCTTGTAGCCATCGATGCCCGGAGGAACAATGCCGTCAGCGGGGGTGCGGGTACCCTTGAAGATGGTCTTGCAGATGGCCTCACGGTTGATGGCCAGGGAGATACCCTTACGCAGATCGGCGTTGTTGAACGGCTCGGCCGTGGTGTTGCAGGTCAGGTAGTAGGTGGAAGGCTCGGCACCGAGCAGCATGCGCTCGCCGTCGCCCATGGTGTAGCCGTCCTTGGACTCGCCGCGATCCTTCTTGGCGGCGTCGATCTGGGCAACGGGAACGTCGCAGATGTCAAGGTTACCGGCCTGGAACTCCTTGTAAGCGGTCTCCACGTCCTTGATGACCTGGAAGTGGATGCCATCGATTTTGGCCTTGTCGCCATAGTAATCGTCGAACTTCTTGAGGTTGATCTCCTGACCATCCTCCCACTTGCCGTCCATCATGAACGGGCCGTTACCGATCGGGGCAAGGTAGAAGCTCTTGACATCGGACTCGGCGCACTCGGGAACCGGGGACAGAGCCGGATGAGAGGCGACGAAGGGGAAGTCGGCGTAAGCGGAAGTCAGCTTGACGACGAGGGTCTCATCGTCAGGGCAGGTAACACCGCTGAGCTCAGTAGTGTTACCGGCAAGCAGATCGTCATAGCCCTCGACCATGGAAAGGTGATAGGAGACCTCGGAAGGACCATACTCTTTAGCGACAGCGGACTTGGTGCTGACCAGACGCTCCCAACCGAGCTTGAAGGACTTGGAGGTAACGTCATCACCGTTGTGGAACTTGGCCTTCTTGATCTTGAAGGTAAACTCGGTGGCGTCGTCGTTGGCCTCGAAGGACTCGCAAGCCAGCGGAACGATCTCGCCCTTCTCGGCGTCATAAGAGGTCAGAGCGTCAAAGAGCTGGTACTCGACCTGAGTGCCCTGGTCCTCCTGGACATTGTAGGGGTCGATGCAGACCGGGTTATTGATGTAGAAGTTCAGCGTCGAACCGGACTCAGAACCGGAAGCGTCGCCGCCCTTCTTGCCGCATGCGGCAAGAAAAGCCATGGAGCTCGCAGCAAGGGTACCGCCGACAAAGGCTCGACGACCCATAACGGGCTGGTGGAACATAGAATCAGCCATGCCATCCTCCTTATGAGATAGGACAAAGAAACGTTCAGTCGGACATATGTCGAGACAATCCGATCCGAACTATCGAAACGCCGCCCGTTGCTATGGCTGGTTATGCACAACAGGCCAACGTTTTCAATACAGTAGCGCATTTTATGCACGGTTTGGGGCTAATTCCGGTTAACGGTCGAGAATTTCTTTAGTTGGGCGCAGTATGTGGTGATATTCTGGCTCTGTTACAAGTCTGTAAACAAAAAGGGCCCCGTACATGCGGGACCCTTTTTAATTTTTTTATGCGACTCGTGCTTAGTAGCCCACGATGCCCTGCGGGAAGAAGAACATGCAGAGCACGACGCACACGGCAAACACGACAGCCATGATGACGGTCAGGCGGTCAAGGTTCTGCTCCATAACGCCCGTGGCAGAGCTGGAGTTATACAGCGAGCTGGCAATCATATCCGAAACGCCGGTGCCCTTACCGGAATGCATCAGGACGAGAATCGTCAGCGCCACGGCAGAGACAGCCCAAACTACAAACAGCAGAATCTGAAACGGACCCATAGAGAAGCTCCTTAATAGAACAATTCAAACTCCAGTACTGTACCACAACCCCCGACACTCCCCACCTGCCATTTGGGGACGAGGTAGAAATGGCAGAAATACCAAAAAAAGGGGGGTTGCCCGAATATGGTCAACCCCCTTGCAAAGAAACGCTTGGCGTTTTCTCTTAGGCCTCGGTCGCGAGCACGCGGCCCGTCATCTCGGCGGAAGGCTCCAGACCAGCCATGGTGAGCATAGTCGGGGCGATATCGGAAAGTCGACCGTCCTCGATACCGGTGAGCTGTGCCTTCTCATCAACGATGATGAACGGCACGCGGTTGGTGGTGTGAGCCGTAAACGGATGCTTGGAACCGTCGGAAGCAACGTCAAACATGTGATCGGCGTTGCCGTGGTCGGCGGTAATCAGCGCAAAGCCGCCCTTAGCGAGAATCGCCGGGACAACCTTGGACAGGGCATCGTCAACAGCCTCGACGGCCTTAACGGCCGCGTCGAAGACACCGGTGTGACCAACCATGTCGCAGTTCGCGAAGTTCACGATGTAGAAATCAGCGCGGTCCTCGTTGATGGCAGCGACGAGCTTCTCGGTAACCTCGGGAGCGCTCATCTCGGGCTGCAAATCGTAGGTAGCAACCTTGGGGGAAGCGACGAGCACGCGCTCCTCGCCCTCCTTGGGCTCCTCGATGCCGCCGTTAAGGAAGAACGTCACGTGGGCGTACTTCTCGGTCTCGGCGGTGTGCAGCTGCTTCAGGCCATTGGCTGCGATTACGTCGGCCAGAACGTTCTCGGGGAACGTCTTGGGGAAGGCGACCTCGACGTCAAACGTCGGATCGTATTCGGTCATCGTCACAAAGTGCGAGAGCTTGATCTGCTCGCGCTCAAAGCCGTCGAACTCCTTGTCCGTGAACACGCGGGTCATCTGACGAGCGCGGTCGGGACGGAAGTTGAAGAAGATGGCCGCGTCGCCCTCGTGGATGCCCTCGTTGTGGGCAGCGAACGGCTCAACGAACTCATCGCCGCGCGGATCCTTCTCGTAGTAGGCCTTGATACCGGCAACGGGGTCGGTATCGGCATCGGACGCATTGACCATGGCGTCGTAGGCGCGCTCGATGCGCTCCCAACGGTTGTCGCGGTCCATGGCCCAATAACGGCCCGAGACGGTAGCAACGCGAGCGTCGCAACCAGTCTCCTCGGAGATCTTGGCCAGGAAGGCGCAGAACTCGCTCATGTAGCCGGCACCGGACTGCGGATCGACGTCGCGGCCATCCATAAAGGCGTGAACGCGAACGGTCTTAATGCCATACTGGGCAGCCATCTTGACCAGGGCCTCGACATGGTTCATGTGAGAATGAACACCGCCGGGGCTCATAAGGCCCATGAGGTGCAGGGTCTTGCCCTCGGCCTTGACGTCATCCATAGCCTTGACGAAAACCTCGTTCTTGGCGATGGAGCCGTCCTTGATGGCGTTATTGATGCGCGAAAGCTCCTGAAACACGATGCGGCCGGCACCGATGTTGAGGTGACCCACCTCGGAGTTGCCCATCTGGCCGTCGGGAAGGCCCACGTCCTCGCCCGAAGCACCGAGCGTGGTGTGAGGATACTTCTCGTACAGGCTATCGAGGAAGGGCGTCTTGGCGGCAGCGACGGCGTTCTCGCCGTCGGCCGGAGCCAAGCCGCAGCCATCCATGATGATTAGGAGTGCAGGAAGATGACGCTGTGCCATATGCCCTACTCGCCTGCCTTGACGACCATAGAGGCGAAGTCGGCAGCCTTGAGCGAAGCGCCGCCCACGAGGGCGCCGTCAACGTCGGGCTTGGCAACAAGCTCAGCGATGTTGGCGGGCTTGGCGGAGCCACCATAAAGAACGCGGATGCCGTTGGCGAGCTCCTCGCCGAACATCTCCTTGAGGGTCTCACGGATAGCGCCGCAGACCTCCTGAGCGTCCTCGGCGGTAGCGGTCTTGCCGGTGCCGATGGCCCAGATGGGCTCGTAGGCGACGACGAGCTGCTTGGGGCAGGTGATCTCAAGACCCTCGAGACCAGCCTTGACCTGGTTCACGACATGCTCGACATAGGTGCCGGCCTCGCGAACCTCAAGGGACTCACCGCAGCAGAAGACGGGAACAAGACCGGCGGCAACGAGAGCCTTAGCCTTCTTGTTCTGGTCCTCATCGGTCTCGTGGAAGTAGTCACGACGCTCGGAGTGGCCGATGATGCAGTAGGTGCAGCCAGCGGACTTGAGCATGTCGCAAGAGGACTCACCGGTGAAGGCACCCTTGGCCTCCCAGTACACGTTCTGTGCACCGAGGGCGATGGGGGCAGCCTGAATGCGGTCATGAACCGTAGTAATGTCGATGGTCGGAGGGCAGACGAGCACCTCGACGCCAGCCGGAACCTCGGGCAGAGCCTGGGCCAGCTCGTCGGCGAGCTTGGCAGCCTCGGCGACGTCGTTGTTCATCTTCCAGTTACCAGCGATAAGAAGGGTGCGATTAGGCATCGAGAAGCGCCTCCACTCCGGGCAGGGCCTTACCCTCGACGAGCTCCATGGAAGCGCCACCGCCGGTGGAGATCCAGCTCATCTTGTCGGCCAGGTTAAACTTGTTGACGGCTGCGACGGAATCGCCACCACCGATGATCGAGGTGCAATCAGCCTCGGCGACAGCCTCGGCGATAGCCTGGGTGCCGTGAGCGAAGTTGTCGAACTCAAAGACGCCCATGGGGCCATTCCAGAATACGGTCTTGGCGCCCTTGACGGCCTCGGCGTAGAGCTCCTCGGTCTTGGGGCCGATGTCCATGCCCTCACGGTCGTCGGGGATAGCGTCGGAAGCGACAACCTCGGGGACAGCGTCCTCGCCAAAGTGGTCGGCAACACGGTTGTCGATGGGGAGCAGGATCTTGACGCCCTTCTCCTCGGCCTTCTTGAGCATCTCGCCAGCGCGCTCGACCCAGTCCTCTTCCTTGAGGGACTGACCGACGGTCATGCCCTGAGCCAGGAAGAAGGTATAGGCCATGCCGCCACCGATAATCAGGGTGTCGGCGGAGTCGATAAGGTGATCGAGAACGCCGATCTTGGAGGAAACCTTGGAACCGCCGACGATGGCGACGAAGGGACGCTCGGGCTCGGCGAAGATACCGGTCAGCGTGTCGACCTCCTTCTCCAGAAGGA
This sequence comes from Collinsella sp. LCP21S3_C7, assembly GCF_052118485.1. Classification (NCBI taxonomy): domain Bacteria; kingdom Bacillati; phylum Actinomycetota; class Coriobacteriia; order Coriobacteriales; family Coriobacteriaceae; genus Collinsella; species Collinsella sp. LCP21S3_C7. Next base: position 236,044 of record NZ_JBQKHC010000001.1, read on the forward strand.
AGCCAGCGACTGCGGGCAGGTAAGCGGCGGGACCCACGACGGAACCCTGGGCGCGGTGAGCGGTACCGAAGGCGTCGAGGACGAAGACGTCGCCATAGGAAGCGAGGGTCTTGGCGATCTCGGGATCGTTCTTCTTCTCACGCTTGTCAAAACGGACGTTCTCGAGAACGAGGACCTTGCCCGGCTCGACGGCAGCGACGGCCTCGGCGGCCTTCTCGCCATAAGTGTCGGCGACAAAAGCAACATCGAGACCAGAGAGCTCGGCGAGCTTCTTGGCGACGGGCTCGAGGGAAAGCTCGGGCTGGAAGCCGGTGCCCTCGGGACGGCCGAGGTGGCTCATGAGGATAACGCGAGCATTGTGCTCAACGAGATAGTTGATGGTGGGCAGGGCAGCCTTGATACGGGTGGTGTCGCCAACGACGCCATCCTTGATAGGCACGTTGAAGTCAACGCGGACGAGAACGCGCTTGCCGTCGACATCGATGTCGCGGACGGTCTTCTTGGTAAAGGCCATGTTTGCTTCTACCTTTCGTACGTGTCTGCCTCCCATTACGGCAGACGATTTCTTATAAAAAGGGCGCGACCTTAGGGTGTAAGCCCTATAAGGCCGCGCCCTTTTTTAGACGCTCAACGAGCTATTCGCTAAAAGCCAAATTAAGCAACGAACTTCTCGAAGTACTTGATGGTGCGGACCATCTGAGAGGTGTAGGAGTTCTCGTTGTCGTACCAAGAGGTAACCTGAACGAGGGTCTGGCCGTTGCCGAGGTCAGAGCACATGGTCTGAGTGGCGTCGAAGATGGAGCCATGGGTCTCGCCGATGATATCGGTGGAGACGATGTCGTCCTCGTTGTAAGCGAAGGTCTCGGAGATGGTGGCAGCGTAGGCCTTCATAGCGGCGTTGACCTCGTCGGCGGTAACCTTCTTGTCAACGACAGCGTAGAGGTTGGTGAGGGAGCCGGTCGGCGTCGGGACGCGCTGGGCGGCACCGATGAGCTTACCGTTGAGCTCGGGGAGAACCAGGCCGATAGCCTTGGCAGCACCGGTGGTGTTGGGGACGATGTTGACGGCGCAGGCGCGGCTACGACGCTTGTTGCCCTTGCGCTGCGGGCCGTCGAGCGGCATCTGGTCGCCAGTCCAGGCGTGAATGGTGGTCATGATGCCGGACACGATGGGAGCGAAGTCGTTCAGACCCTTGGCCATCGGGGCGAGGCAGTTGGTGGTGCAGGAAGCAGCGGAGATGATGTTGTCCTCAGCGGTCAGCGTCTCATGGTTGACGTTGTACACGATGGTGGGCAGATCGCTGCCGGCCGGAGCGGAGATGACGACCTTCTTGGCACCAGCGTTGATGTGGGCCTGAGCCTTAGCCTTGCTGGTGTAGAAGCCAGTGCACTCGAGAACGACGTCGACGTCGAGGTCGCCCCAAGGCAGGTTGTTGGCGTCGGCCTCCTTGTAGATCTTGATCTCCTTGCCGTCAACGGTGATGGAATCCTCGCCAGCGACGACCTCGTGATCGCGAGCATAGTTGCCCTGCGTGGAGTCGTACTTCAGCAGGTAAGCGAGCATATCGGGAGAGGTGAGGTCGTTGATAGCGACGATCTCGGAGCCCTCATGACCGAACATCTGACGGAAGGCCAGACGACCGATGCGACCGAAGCCGTTAATAGCAACCTTTACTGCCATTGTGTCTCCTTTCGTAAGGCCCCCGCAAGCTACAGCGCCCGCCGTTGAGGCCCACAAACTAACCACTCGCCTAATATACCTTTTTTTTGACTTGAATTTCACGAGAATGCTCGAAATTGAAAATCAAATTTGCTTTAAAACGTTTTAAAGCATAAAACAGCAGTTCAAGTACTATATAAACTGCCGCTTTAAACTACCTGTTCGCTTCAATGAGCTTTTCAAGACGCAAAACACGGTGATATAGGGCCGACTTTGACAAAGGAGGGTCGGCCATCTCCCCCAAATCTCGCAGTGAGAGATCGGGGTAGCGCTCGCGTAAGTCACAAAAGGCCGCCAAGGCATCCGGGAGCGCATCGCGCATGCCGCGTCGCTCAAGCTCCTCGATAAGCGCGAGCTGATGTTGGGCAGCGCCGGCGCTTCTCGTCTGGTTGGCCAGCTCAGCATTCACGCGACGATTTACGTCGTTTTTCACCAACTTGACCGCACGGGCTTCCTCGATTTCGGCAACGCTGCGCTTGGCGCCAATCAATTTGAGCAAATGCTCAATCTCCTCGGCGCTCTTGATGTACACGGCATATGATCCTCGCCGGGCGTTGACGCGTGCATGAACCCCGACCTGCTCCAACAGGTCGCAAAGCCCCTTGGCGTATTGTTCGCCCTGCACCGCAATCTCCAGGTGAAAATCGCCACGCGGGTCTGCCACAAAGCCGCCGGCAATCAAAGCGCCGCGAATGTAGGCGAGCCTGCAGCAGGGCCGGACGACGATATGGCGCGGCACACCGGCGACGAGCCCTCCCCTGCGGTCGAGAATGCCCAGCAGAACCAAAGCCTTATCGAGGTCGGGCTGGTCGGGCAAGGTGATGAGATAGTTTCGCACCTTATGCAAGACCGACTTGCGAACGGTAAACTCCGTTTTGAGCTTGAGGATGCGGTGCGTCAGCGTAATCATCGTGCGTGCAACGGCACCCGTCTCGGTCGCAACCGTCAAACGGTACCGACCAGAGCCCGCCAGCGAAAGCGTGCCACTCACACGTGTAAGTGCGGCAAGTGTCGACAGATCGCAATATTCACATTCGGGTTCGCAGCGCGCAAGCTCGTCACGCACCTCGGCGGTAAACGACATTCAAACCTATGCTTTCGTGTTGGCACGCGACAAGTCGCGGTGAGAAATGCTCACGTGATACTGAGCACCTTCCAGGTATCGGGCCGTAGCCTCTGCAATGGCAACGCTGCGGTGCTGGCCGCCCGTACAGCCGATGGCAATGGAAAGCTGCGGCTTGCCCTCCGCGATATAACCCGGCATGACCGTATCGAGCAACTGCGTCCAAACCTTCCAGAACTCCTGCGTCTTGGGATGGTCCAGGACAAAGTCGGAGACCTTCTTATCGAGGCCGGTCAACGTGCGCATCTCGGGGTCGTAGAATGGATTAGGTAGGAAGCGAACATCGATCATGATGTCTGCCTCGACGGGCATACCATGCTTAAAGCCAAATGAGAAGACGTGGACGTCCATGAGCTGCTGGTCGGACAGCTCTGAAAAAGCCGCACGCAGCTTATTGCGTAAAGCAGAGGTACGAAGGCGGCTCGTATCGATGATCATATCGGCTCGGTCGCGCACGCCCTGGAGTTGTAAACGCTCGCGCTGGATGGCGTCGGCCGTGGTCTCCCCCGGCTTCGCAATGGGATGGCGGCGGCGGTTTTCGCTGTAGCGGCGAATCAGCACCTCATCAGATGCATCGAGAAACACAATGTCACAGCTCATCTCGCGCTCTTCCAAGGCGGCAACGGCGTCAAGCAGCTCATCAAACAGGCCTTGGCTGCGAAGGTCACAGGTAACAGCAAGATGTCTACCCACACCCGTATTGATGCCAACAAGCTCTGCGAGCTGCGCAATCAGGCGCGGAGGCAGGTTGTCGATACAAAAATAGCCCATGTCCTCAAACACATGCATGGCTTGCGTTCGGCCCGATCCGGACATTCCGGTGATGATGACGATATCGGGAATGCGCTCCGTGCGCTCCGCCGCATCCATGGCATCTCCCTTTTGCATGTGCTGCCTCCTAAAATAAGCGCAGGACCCGGCCAGCGGATCCCGCGCGATCAATTGCCTTAGTTGAGTATACCGCCCCAAGCGGATACGAGGCCCGTCTTACGCCTCAAGCGCAGCCTTGAACCAACTCGTAATACTTGTGGGGTGCGTAATGGCAGTGCCAACGACAACGGCCCAGGCGCCGGCGTCAATCGCGGCGCGAGCCTCCTCGGGCGTATGCACACGACCCTCGCAAATAATGGGAAGACCGGGGAACTCCTCGGTTGCCTGGCGCAAAAGCGGCAGGTCGGGGCCGTCTGCCATGGTGCAATCGATGGCGGCGACGCCATGCGAAAGCGTAGTGGAAACCAAATCGAAGCCCATGTCGACCGCGCGGCGGATATCCTCGATCGTGGCGCAGTCCGCCATCAGAAGCACGCCCTCCTCGTGCAGCGGACGAAAAGTGTCCTCGAGCGACTTGCCATCGGGGCGCGGACGATCGGTGGCGTCAATCGCCACGATGTCAGCACCGGCAGCAACGCAGGCGCGGGCGTGACGCAGCGTCGGCGTGATGTAAACGCCCTCGTGTCCATCCTTCCACAGGCCGATAACAGGAACCTCACAACGACCCTTAATGGCAGCAATGTCGGCAAGGCCCTGGCAACGAATGGCGGCGGCGCCACCGAGTTCGCAAGCGCGAGACATTTGAGCCATGGTCTCGGGCGTACGAAGCGGCTCGCCCATATACGCCTGAACGCTCACGATGAGCTTACCCTTCAGGGATTGAATTAAAGGATCGACGGTCATAAGGCTATAACCTTTCTCAGAACAGCCTCCCGAGGCGTGTCGTCTCGGGAGGCTCCTACAGCAGATACGTTTACTTTAACGAGGCAAGAAGATGCTCGGCGGCACCGATAAGCGGTGCGTCGCCCTCCAGAGAACCGATGAGGATCGGCGTGTCCTGAAGCGGATCGAGCGCTTGGCTGGCATAGCCCTCGTGTACCGAATCCTTCCACGTCTGCGAACGCCAATCGGGTCCCTGGTGAATTACGCCACCCGAAAGCACGATGACCTCTGGATCCAGAATGTTGGCGAGCGAGCCCAAGCTAGCGCCCAATGCAAAGCCGGCATCGTGGATGACCTCGGTCGCCTTTGCGTCACCCGCGCGGCACAGGTCGTTCACGTCGCGGCCAACCGAGGGACGGCTGGGGTCAACACGACCGAAGCGCTCGTCGTACATGCGCCCAATCGACGTACCCGAAGCCACCGACTCCAGATGGCCGGAACGCCCGCAGGCGCAGGGAATGCCGGCGGCAGCCGAGCACTCGATGTGGCCCATATGGCCGGCAGCACCATGGAAGCCCTGCATCACGCGGCCGTTCTCGACATATGCGCCTCCGATACCCGTACCGATGCCCAGACACAAGACGGAGAACTTGCCCTTGCCGACGCCCCAATGGGCCTCACCCAGAGCATGAGCCTGCACGTCGCCTACAACGGCAACGGGAAGACCGAGGTCCTCGCGCAGACGCGGCCCCAACTGAACGCCGGACCAGCCGGGCATGATCTCGTTGGCATACGCGATGGCGCCCGTCTTGGGATCGACGACGCCAGCGGCACCGATACCGACGCCAAGGACCTCGACATCGGGATTCGCCTCGAGAGCGGCCTTGATGGACGCCTCGATACGCTGGAAGACGGCCTCACCGCCCTCTTGGGCCTCGGTGGGAACCTCAGCCTCAAATACGGGATGAGGCACGCCGCCATCAGCCGGATATTCCATAATGGCGGTCGCAATCTTGGTGCCACCGATATCAACGGAGCAGATGTACTTGTTCTCCATGTCGCTCTCCTTAGGAGATAAAAACAACTACAGGAAATAAAGGCGGTGTTATCGCCGCAGCTTGCTAAAGGCTTCCCGAGTGCCCGGGGTTGGGGTGAAAGCGGTCGGGCATTGACCTAATGGGTCACGCTCGATCGCTTGAGCCCCAAGATCGGGTGCCCGGGAAAGCTTTACAGGAGACCGTTGTCCTGGAGGACCTTCCTAATCGCCTCGACATTCTCGCCGGTCATGGCCTTCACCGGGCGCGGCATGGTCGGGCTGTCGAAAATGCCCATGAGGTTCATAGCGGTCTTGAAGGCGCCAACGCCACCGGCATAGCCCTGGACGCCCGAGGTGACGTCCCAGATGTGCGAAATCTCATTGAGGCGATCCTGCTCGGCTTTGACGGTAGCCCAGTCACCAGCCTGAGCGGCCTTCCACTGACGCACGTAGCCCTCGGGCTCAACGTTGGCGAGACCCGGGACAGAGCCGTCGGCGCCACCAAGGTAGGCACCGTCGACGACGACCTCATGGCCGGTGAGGATGCTCATCGGATGGCCGTTCTTCTCGTTCTCCTGAACGAGGTAGCGGAACGAGACGTCGTCACCCGAGGAATCCTTGACGCCAGCAAGGACGCCCTCGGCGCCGAGCTTTGCAAGGAGCTTCCAGGGGAGCTTGGTGTGAACGCACACGGGAATGTCATAGGCAAAGATGGGCAGGTCGAGCTCCTCGTGCAGGATGCGGAAATGCTCCTCGACCTCGGTCATGCCCTGCAGGGCATAGAACGGGCAGGTGGCGACGAGCGCATCGGCGCCCAGCTCCTGAGCAACCTTACCGTGCTCAATCATGCGCTCGGTCTCGGTATCGATGATGCCGACCAGAACAGGAACGCGGTGGTCGACGATTCGAACGGCCTCGGCGATGATCTGTCGACGACGCTCGTCGGTGGAGAAAACGACCTCACCCGAAGAGCCCAGGAAGAACAGGCCATCGACGCCGGCGTCGATCATGCGGTTGATGCTGCGCTCAAAGGAGGCAACGTCGAGCTGGTGATCTTCGGTATCGGGAACAACGACGGGAGGAATAACGCCGGTGAATTTCTGAGTTGCCACAAGAATCTCCTTAGTTGTCTGGCGGGTGGCCCTATGCCGCCCACTCTTGTTGGCAGTGTCCAGGCCGTCTAGGCCAAAGAACACAGGTAGAACGCTTGGTTAAAGAAGTCGACGACTTCGTTTTCGAACGCATTGATGCGTTCGTGAGCATATTTGGCATAGATAATATGCCTCCGGTCACACTCAAGACCGTTGAATACGGCAAACTGGCCCTTGGGATCGCTCACGGCATCCATGAGCGATGTACCCATAAGTACCGATCCGCGCACCCGAGACGACAGCGCTTCGAGGCCGCCGGGAAGCGGATTGGCAACCGCCGTGCAGGCAAGGCCCCGCTCGTCCAGAGCAGAAACCGCCAGCGCGACTCCACCGCCAAGGCCCTCGCCCCATGCAAAGATGCGGTCGGGGTCCATGCCGTCAAGATTGCGCGCGACCTTTGCCATTGCACAGCCCCAGCGGACGCGTTCAACAAAAACGGGCGAGGTAACCCCCTGCTTCAGCTCGCTGAGCCCAATCACATCGTCGTCCAGCGCAAGCACGGCATATCCCATGGCGGCAAACCTCGTCATGTGATGCCATCCACGTACGGGTCGGTCGATGTCATGAAACATCAGGCATAGCGGCACAAGCTCGGATGCCCGGGCACAACCTGAGGGCTCAATCAAACGGCCGTGTACGACTTCCCCGGCAAGTTCAAAGGAAACCTCGGAGTAGCGCGCGCACGGATTGGCGAAATCAATCGCCGTGACAGTCAGTCCGCAAACCTCAAGGTCCGAAGCGGCTGCCTCCAACTCGGAAACATCCGCCAAGGCATCGCCGCGCCAATCACGGAAATCGGAGAGCCTTGACGAAACCGTCCCAGAGATCCCCGCAAGCTCGGGGTCAATCAGCTCATTGACATTGCTCTCGCACTTAGACATGAGCCTCCCCTTCCTTGCAGAAAAACGGAATGATCAGATCGTCAAAATCCTGAATCTCCTCGTGGCCAAAACCCTCAAAGAACTCATGGCGCTTCTCACAGGTCAGGTTGTTGTAGACCGCAAACTGCGTCGCCGGTGGACAGACGATATCAGCCGTTCCCGTGCCAAACAGCACGGGGCATTTGACCATGGGGGCAAAGTTCTTGGAATCGAAATACGCCAGCTTGGCATAGGCTTCGTCAATACGAGTCGAGTCCTCGTCAAACCAGCGAGACCAATAGCGCAGGCCCTCGTAGGCAATGTCGTCGGCATCCAAATCCCAGACCAGGCGGAAATCCGACAGGAAAGGATAGAGGATGGCGGCACGATTGATAAGCTCGCTGTTAAGCGCGCAGGTCGCAATGCCCAAGCCACCGCCCTGCGACGCACCGTTCACAAAAACACGGGCAAGATCGATGCCCTCGAGCTCGCGAACAATGCGGCACAGAATGCGGATATCCTGATGCAAGCGTACGTAGTAGAGATTGGCCGGGTCGCCGTCGATACCGGCAACGATATGCCCGGCAACCGTTGTGCCTTCAAATCCACCAATATCCTCGGAGGGGCCACCCTGACCGGGGCAGTCGAGGGCGACAAGCGCCATGCCCATACCCGCAAACGACGCCTGCTCGAACCAGCTGCGGCTTGCGCCCGGATAGCCGTGGAACTGTAGCACCAGCGGCACGGACTCGTCCGAAACCGGCTTGAGATACTTGGCATGCAGGCGGGCGCCACACATGCCCGTATACCAGAGGTCAAAAAACTGGCAGGTCGCAGTATCGGCAATCGATGCCGCCTCGACCGAATAGTCGATCTCGACGGCGTCAGCCTCGGCCATGCGGTCGTTCCAAAAGAGATCGAAATCTGATGGACGAGGCATGGCGCCCCGATAACCACCAAATTGCTGTTGTAGCTCCTGAGCGCTTGGCATGGCTCGTGAACCCAACCTTTCGAAATCGCAACGAGGGTGCGCCCGGCAAGGGAGCCGGGCGCACAGGAGGGAAAGCGAACCTACTCGCCAAGCTTGGGGTGCAGCAGCGACGGCGCAGCACCGAGCAGCATCTTGGTGTAGGGGTCCTGCGGGTTCTGGAAGACCTGCTTGGCCTCGCCCTGCTCGACGATCTTGCCGCCGTTCATGACGATGATGTCGTCAGAGATGTAGCGGACCGTCTGGATGTCATGGCTAATGAACACCATGGCCAGGCCGAGCTCCTTCTTAAGATCGGTCAACAGGTTGAGGATCTGCGCGCGGACCGAAACGTCCAGAGCCGAGGTGGGCTCGTCGGCGATGATGGCGTCAGGGTTCAACGACAGGGCACGGGCAATTGCCACGCGCTGGCGCTGACCGCCCGAAAGCTGGCCGGGAAGAACCTCGGCGGCAGAGCTGGGCAGACCGGTGAGTTCCAGAAGTTCCTTAACGCGCTTCTCCTGCTCGGCCTCGGTACCCAGGTTGTGGACGCGCATGGGATCGAGCAGCTGCTCACGAACGACCATGCGAGGGTTGAGTGCCGTCGCGGGGTTCTGGAACACGACCGAGATGACGCGGCCCATGTGACGACGATCCTCGGCAGTACGCTTGGTGACGTCCTTGCCCTTAAAGTAGACCTTGCCACTCGTGGGGGCCTGCAGGCCGCACATGACATTAGCAGTGGTGGACTTGCCGCAACCGGACTCGCCGACGATGCCAATCGTCTGACCGGGCATGAGCTTAATGGTCACGCCTTGGACGGCATGAACCAGATTGGGGTGCAGGATCGAACCGGTACGGGTCCTAAAGGTGACGTGGACATCGTCAAGGAAGATAATCGGCTCGACGCCGTTGACCGCAGTCTCGCTCATCTACATCACCTCCGCATGAGGGGTCAAACCATTTGCCTTGAGCACCTCATCGGGGAGCTCGGAATAGAAGTGCTCGGTGCCGGGCACGCGCTTGAAGACCGGACGGGTGTCCAGGCCGATGTGCGGATGGCTTGAGCGGGGCGCGAAGCGATCGCCCTTGGGGAAATCGCGCGGGCTGGGGACGGCGCCGGGCACCTGGTGCAGGCGGCCCGAACCGCTCTCGATGGACAGAACGGAGCCCAGAAGACCGCGGGTGTACTCGTGAATCGGGTTGGTGAGCAGCTCCTTGGTGGGCGCCTGCTCGATAACCTGACCGGCGTACATAACCGTGATGTTATGGGCGACCTCGGCGACCAACGCCAGGTCATGCGAAACGAAGATCATGGCAAAGCCGAGCTTGGCCTGAAGATCGTTGAGCAGCTTAATGACCTGCTTTTGGACGGTAACGTCCAGAGCGGTCGTGGGCTCGTCGCAGATGACCAGCTTGGGGTCGCGGGTAAGGGCCATAGCGATCAGAACGCGCTGACGCTGTCCACCGGAAAGCTCGTGCGGATAGCTCTCGAGCGTGCGCTTGGGGTCGAGGCCGACGAGCTCCAGGAGCTCCTCGGCGCTGCGGGTGCCGCCGCGCTTGGTGAGCTGCTTCATCTGGGCGGAGATGAGCATAGAGGGGTTGAGCGAGGACAGGGCGTCCTGATAGACCATGGCGATATCGGTACCGCGCAGGCCGAACCACTCCTTCTTGCTCATCTTGAGCAGGTCACGACCCTCCCAGAGGACCTCGCCGGAAAGATGCTCGTCCTCATCGGTCAGGCCCATGATGGCCAGCGTGGTGATGGACTTACCGCAGCCGGACTCGCCTACCAGGCCCATGGTCTGGCCGGGACGGACGTCAAAGTTGACATGGTCGACCACGTTGATATCACCGTGGTGCTCAAACTGGATGCAGAAATCGCGGACCGAAAGAATCGGCTCAACGGACTCATCGGGCACATGGCGGTCGTTACGCTTGAGCTCGACATCGCGCAGGGCGCCAAGACGGGCGGACAGGGACTGGGCCTGCTCCTTGTAGGCGCGAACGGGGTCGGAGACCAGCAGGTCGGCCTCGCGGCGCTTGGAGGAATCGGTCGGATCCAGGGCGGCGGAAGGAGCAGCAGCCATAGCGTCGGTAATGCCCTCGGAGAGGATGTTGAGCGCCAGGCAGGTGATCATGATGGCCAGACCCGGGAACAGCGCCTGCCACCAACGACCGGCGAGTACGCCACCGCGGGCGTCGGCGAGGATGTTGCCCCACGTAGCAGTGGGCTCCTGGATGCCAGCGCCGATAAAGGTCAGCGAAGCCTCGAAGATGATGGCGTCGGCGACCAGGGTAACGGTGAAGACCATGATCGGGGCAATGCAGTTACGAAGAACGTGCTTGATCAGAATCCACGGAGCCTTGGCGCCGGAGACGATGACCGCGCGGACATAGTCCTCACCGTACTCGGATACGATGTTGGCACGCACGATACGGGCGATCTGCGGGGTATACATAAAGCCGATCGCAAAGATAATCGACGGCACGGAGTTGCCCAGGATGGAAACGAAGACGGCTGCGAGGGCGATACCCGGGACAGACATGATGATGTCCAGGATGCGCATAATCGTCTCGGAGACGGCCTTGCGCGAAACCGCAGCAAGAGCACCGACAACGGAGCCACAGACCAGAGCCATAGCGGTAGCACCAAAGCCGATGATCAGCGAGTAACGGCCACCATAGAGCATACGCGAAAGGATGTCACGGCCCTTGTCGTCGGTTCCGAAGATAAACCCGTTGCCGGGAGCCTGGCGAGCCGTAAAGATCTCGACCGGGCTATAGGGGGCAAGCAGGGGGGCAAGAATCGCAGTCAGGGCGACCAGCACCAGCACGATGGCGGCAATCTTAGAAGACAGCGTCATCTTCTTCCAGCCACCGAGCTTGAGCCCCTTGGAGGCAGCCTTCTCGAGCTGCTCGGTTTGCTTCTCTCGAATCTTTACCATAATCTACACCGTCCTGATGCGCGGGTTGATGAGCAGGTAGAGCATGTCAACCACGATGTTGATGATGATGAAGGCAAGAGCAACGACGATGACGACGCCCTGAACCAGGTTCGCCTCGTTGCCCTGAACGCCCTGCAGGATCGCAGTACCCATGCCGGGGAGGTTGAAGATGACCTCGATGACGACGGCGCCGCCCATGAGATAGCCAATCTTAAGACCGAGGGTGGTGACCGGGGTGATCAGCGCGTTGCGGAGAACGTTGATGCCGACGACGACCTTCTCGGGAACGCCGGCGCCGCGAGCCATACGGACATAGTCCTTGTCGAGCTCCTCGACCATGGCGGTACGCACGATACGAGTCATCTGACCCGTCAGCGGAAATGCCAAGGCGATGGCGGGCATGATCATGCGTCCCAGATAGCCAGCCGGATTCGTGGTGAAGTGCGGCAGGGCACCCGATGCCGGGAGCACCTTAAGGTAGGAAGAGAACAGCAGGATCAACAGAACGGCAAGCCAGAACGACGGGGTTGCCAAGCCGGCGATGGAAAAGACGCGGATCACTTGGTCCGGCCATTTATCGCGATACAGTGCCGCGATGACGCCGAGCAAAAACGATACGACCGCACCGATGGCAAGACCGATGAAGGTCAGCTGCATCGTGACGGGTAGGGCCGTGGAGATGCGCTTGGCAACGGAGTTGCGAGCAGCACCATAGGTGCCCATGTCGCCATGGATCAAATTGCCCATATAGCGCACGTAGCGCACGGGCCAGGGGTCGTCCAGACCATACTTCTCATGGTACTCGGCAACCGCCTCGGGCGAGGCACCGTCACCCAACGCCGTGTAGGCGGGGTCGGTCTTGGAGAACGACATAAGGAAGAACACCAGGACGGTGACGCCCAATGCCATGATCGGCAGCGCCACGAGACGCCTTCCAATCAAACGTAGAAAGTTGTTCACGTTCTCTCCCCTTTCTTTTGTCGGTAGGACCAACTGGTATATGAGTACGGACACTCATTACAAGACCCGAGCGACATCGTTGCCGCCCGGGTCTTTGTTTCAACTATGAGGATACGGTCCCAACGGCCGACATCCTGCATATAGACTCAAGCGAGTCTTACGCCTTGACGGTCGCGACACCCTTAAAGGACATGCTCGTCGTGCCGATGCCCTTGAAGCCATCGAGGGCCTCGCCGTTGGGCGCAGTGGACGGATCGTTCCAGGAAGCGGAGACGGTCTTAACGTGGACAACGGGGTACAGAACGGCGTTGTCGGCGATGATGTCGAAGCACTCGTTCCACTTCTTCTGCTGCTCGTCGCCCTCGGCGGCAAGAGCCTCGTCCATAAGGCCGTGGAGCTTCTGCCACTCAGCGGACTCCTTCCACGGGCAACGGGTCTGCATCCAGACGTTGTCGCCGTACCACCAGTTGAGCAGCAGGTCGGGGTCTGCGCCGAAGCAGGAAGGATCGCCAGGGGCAAGGAGGATATCGTAGGCCTCGCCGCCGTCGATGGCAGCATAGGTGGCCGGCGAAGTATCGGTCTGGATGGTCACATCGAAGCCGAGAGCGTCGAGGTCGTTCTTGACCTGGGCAGCCATGCCCTTGATCTGCTCGTTATCGGTGGTGCGCAGGGTAATGGCGCCCGGGGTGATACCGGACTCCTCGATAAGCTTCTTGGCCTTCTTGGCGTCGGTCTTGTACACCGTGGAGGCCTCATGATAGTTGGTGAAGCTCTTGGGCAGGTAGCAGCTGGCAGCGGTAGCAAGGCCGGCGAAGGTGTTGCTGATCATCTTCTCGGTGTCGAGCGCATACATGACAGCCTGACGGACCTTGACGTCGTTCCAAGGCTCCTTGGCGACGTTGAACATGATGAAGCGGGTGCCGAAGCCCTGGACGTTGTCGATCTTGCAGCCAGCGCCCTCGAGCTGGTCGACGGCGTCAGCGGTAACGAGCTCCATGACGAGCGTGGAGCCTTCCTGCTGAGCGGTGACGCGAGCGGTGGGGTCGGTCAGGATGCTGTACTGGATCTTCTTATCCTCGGCAGCATACTCACCGTTGTACTCGGGGTTGGGAACCAGGGTGATCTCGGTATCGGAGATAGAATCGTACATCCAGGGGCCGGAGCCGATCGGCTGCTTGGCGCGATCCTCCTCGCTCTGGGCGGCAGGAGTAACGCGAATGATGGCCAGACGATCCTTGAGCAGGGAGAAGTTGGGGACCTTGGTCTTGACCGTCACGGTGCTGGCATCCTTGGCCTCGATGGACTCGAAAGGCTGGAAGAACGGAGCGTAGGTGGCAGAAGCGGCGCAAGCGGTGTAGGAGGCGACGACGTCGTCAGCGGTAACCTCGGTGCCATCGGAGAATTTGGCGCCCTTGCGGATGGTGACCTCGAAGGTGGTGTCGTCCACGGACTTGGGATCATCGGTGGCGAGCTCGTTGAAAGTGCTGTAGTCGTGGTAATCGATGCCGTAGAGGCCCTCGATGACGTGCCAGTTAGCGCCCAGGCCCACGGCGGAGCCGGTGCTGGCGGGGTCGAAGCTGGACGGAGCGTAAGCGGAACCGGCGGTGATCACGCCGCCGCCACGGTTGGCGGAATCGGCGGGAGCGGAACCCTCGTCGCTAGAGCTGCCACCGCAGCCAGTGAGACCAAAGCCGGCGACAGCAGCGACGCTGCCGGTGAGGCCGAGGAACGAACGCCTGGACATACCCTTATTGATGATGGCCATGTCTTCTCCTATCAATAGAGAATCTTACCCGGGAGCACCTAAACTTGCCCCCGCGCAACTTGCGGACGATATATACCTTACCTACCGACAAACCCAACTGAGGTGCCGCGCTCGGCGACCGATACATACATACGCTTGAACGGTATTTACTACCGTTCACCGAATTCGTTGACAAACGATACAGCAGACAGTATGTATCGGCGAGGTGAGATATCAGTCTTCGTCAACCCGCAGGATAGCAGGGTTTTCACTTGGGTTAGTCAAACGTTTTAGCGTTAATAAAACCCGAAACCAGCAGGCAATCATGGCGAAATAAATGGTTGAAAATCGCGCAATCATGTATATCAGTTGTTTATGCTCGTGTTTAGCTATCGGAATGGCCAGCCGCGGCCTCGGCGCGCTCGGCATTCCATGCAACGAGCGCCTCGTGGACCGCTTTGGCAACATCGGCAGGTATGCCGCGAACTTCCGCGATCTCTTGCTCACTCGCCGCGCGCAACCGCTTCATCGAGCCAAAATGGCGCATAATTGCACGTTTTCTAGTGGGTCCCACGCCTGGAACGTCATCGAGTACCGAAACCGTCATGGCTTTATCGCGCAATTCGCGATGGAACGTGATGGCAAAACGGTGCGATTCGTCGCGCACCTGCTTGATGAGATAGAGCGACGCAGACCCGGTCGGAAGTACGACAGGAGTCTCGTCCCAAGGCACGAAAACCTCCTCATCGGCCTTTGCCAAACCACAAACTGGTATATCGAGCCCAAGGGCCTCAAGTTGCTTAATTGCAGCCGTCAATTGCGGCTTGCCGCCGTCGACAACGAGCAAATCGGGGCGCGAGCCAAAACGTTCGTCGGTCATCCGCTCGGGAGCATAGCGACGCCCCAAAACCTCGGACATCGAAACGAAGTCGTTCGCCTCGTCCAATTCGGCCTGGATTTTAAAGCGGCGGTACTGGCTCTTGTCGGCGTGGCCGTTGGTAAACACCACCATCGAGGCAACCGTAAAGGTGCCATGAAGCGTAGAGATATCGAAGCACTCGATTCGCATTGGCGGCGCAGGTAGCGCCAAGGCGCTCTCAAGCTCCAGGAGCGCTCGATTGGTGCGATCGTCGGCGTATCCCGTGCGCATCATATAACGCATGAGGGCATGACGCGCATTTTTAGATGCCATATCGAGCAACCGGTGTTTTTCGCCGCGCTGAGGCCTATGGAGATGACAGGAACGCTCGCGCTTGTCCGAAAGCCACTCCCCTAGCGCCTCCGCATCCTCAAGCTCGACGGAAAGGTTCACCTCGGCTGGAATATCAGCCGTCTCGTCGTAATAGCGCTTGAGAAAGCCCGACTGAAGCTCCTCTTCATCGACATCCAGGCCCTTATCGAGAATGAACTCACAGGTTCGAACCGTTCGCCCCTCGCGCACAACAAACACGCAGGCGGCCGAAATGGTCTCTTCTCGATAGAAACCAATCACATCGAGATCGACACTCGACGGAAAAACGACCTGCTGTCGGTCGTCCAGGCCCCTAATAACTTCCAAGCGACGCTTGACGCGCGCCGCCCGCTCAAAATCGAGCGCTTCGGCGGCGTCCGTCATCTCGGATGTAAGCTCATCAACGACATCTTTACGATGGCCCGACAAAAATCGCTCGACGCGTTTAACGTTTTTAGCATAGTCGGCTGGAGAGATCGCACCGACGCATGCCCCCGGACCGCGGCCAACATGGAAGTCAA
The DNA here is from genome assembly GCF_052118485.1 of Collinsella sp. LCP21S3_C7. Taxonomy (NCBI): domain Bacteria; kingdom Bacillati; phylum Actinomycetota; class Coriobacteriia; order Coriobacteriales; family Coriobacteriaceae; genus Collinsella; species Collinsella sp. LCP21S3_C7. The sequence goes on from NZ_JBQKHC010000001.1 coordinate 251,957, forward strand.
AGCAGGGACGCCCGTTTTGAGCGCAAATCATATTGACGATATCTTCTTCGCCCTTGTGGGACTCGACGATACGGCGGCATCGACGCCATTCCGCACAAGAAGCCGAGCAGATCGGGATTACCTTGCGCAGCGTATCAATGGTCTCGCGCGCCGCGCGGCTGTCGGTATAGGGACCAAAATAACGCGTTCCCGGCTTATGACGCTCACGAGTATATTTAATAGCTGGGAACAGATCGCTCTTGGTGATAGCGATAAAGGGATAGCTCTTATCGTCCTTAAGGTCGACATTAAAGTACGGATGGTATTGACCGATCAGGTTGCGCTCGAGCACCAGCGCCTCGTGCTCGTTCTCGACAACGATATAGTCAAAGCTCGCAACCAGCTGCATCATCAGTGGAATCTTTTGGCGCTCGTCCTGCAGCGTCACATATTGACGCATGCGCGAGCGCAGATTTTTAGCCTTGCCAACGTAAATGACATCGCCCTTGGCATCTTTCCAAAGGTAGCAGCCAGGCTGCATGGGCACACGCGAAACCTGTTCGGCAAGCGTTGGAATGTTGTCATGACCTGCCACGACTGCCTACCTGCGGCGAAGAAGCGCGGAGACCTCAGGCATCTTAAGAAGGACGGCAAGGCCAAAAGTCACGGCAAGCGAAACCATGCCCGCGATGCAAACATAGCCCAAGGTAATAAGAATCGATCCGCCAAGCGCTCCGACAAAACTCTCGAGCGCCCACAAAACGCCGGCACCCGCTGCGGCACCCAGGCCGCCGAGCAAAAGGCCATAGAAGCAGCCGTGCAGAATAGATTTGACCTGAAGACCCTGCAGACGACGACGCAGCCACCACAGCGAACAGCCGACCAGAATCACATAGTCGACAACATACGAAATCGCAATCGCAGGCATGCCATAGCCCATCACCACACCAAACAGCAGAACCGAACCAGCCTGACCGATGGCAGAGTATAGGCAATAGCGGCTATAGGGCTTCATGTCGAGCAACGCCGAGAAGCTCTTCTGCATCAACACGACCACGCCGTAGAGCGGCAGGGAGAGCGCCAGATAAACCAGAAACTCGGACACAAGCGCCACACCCGACTCGTCAAACTTGCCGGCGCAATAAATCATGTTGAGCGGACGGGCAAACACAATGAGATATAGCGCGAAAGGAATCAGGAAGAAGAGCATCTGGGCCACGCCGCGCGAGATACCAGCGCGCACGCTGTCATAATCCTTTTCCTGGGCATCGTGCGAAAGCTCGGTATAAAGCGCCGTCGAGAGCGAGGCGGCTATCAAGGCATAAGGCAGTGTGTACCAAAGGCGCGCATAGGCAATTACAGAAGGACCGGTCTCGGGCTGCACCACCAGCGCGGCTGCGTTGGTAATGGAAGTCGACACGAACATGCATACCGTAGCGAGCAACGTCGGGACGCCGAGCGCGAGCGTCTGTCGCAGTGCAGGATCCTTGAAGTCGATATGAATATGAGGCCGGACACCATGCTTACCGAGTGCGGGAATCTGGCACGCCATCTGGACAAAAACGCCAAGCGTCGTGCCGAGCGAAATCAAAACGACGCCCGCTTGCTCACCAAAGCAGGCAGATACGGGAGCGAAGCCCATAAAACTCGCAATGACAATCACATTGTTGAGTACCGGGGCGAACGTCGACCAAAAGTAGTCACGATGCGCGTTAAGAACGCCCGAGAACACCGAGCCCAGGCCGTAGAACAAAATCTGAATGGCAAAGAAACGGAACATGAATGCAGCGGTATCCATGCTTCCGCCATCGCCCGAAAGGAACGACTGCGTCCAGATAAAGCCCGGAGCAAACACGGTGCCCAACACCGAAATGCCGCCCAGCAGCAAAAGCAGGATGCCGAGCAGATTACCTACGTATTCGTTTGAGGCGTCGCGACCCTGCTCACGACGCACGCCCATGTACACCGGCAAAAAGGCGGTAACCAACATACCGCCCATCACGAGCTCATAGAGCATATTGGGCAGGTTGTTGGCGACCTGATAGGAAGACGAGAGCAGCGACATGCCGATGGCGGCAGCCATAGCCCAAGTACGGATAAACCCGGTGACGCGCGACACAATGGTCAGTGCAGTCATGAGGCCGGCAGAACGGCCAACCGTAGAGTAGTCCGACGAGCCCATATCATCTACGTCGTCCTGTGATTGGGGGCTGACTTCAGTGTGTTGTCGAGAATCAGCCTCGATATCAGGCTCATCGATTATCGCGAAGGGGTCGTCGACCAAAACGGCATCATCGGCAGAAAAAGCTCCGTCAACAGGCGTGACATCGTTGTCAAACGAAGCGTCATCGTTAGCTGCGGCATTATTACCAAACACCGTGTCAACTTCCCTGGCGGCAGCGGTTCGACCAGAAAACGACAAAGGATCCCAATCATCGTCCTCAACAGCAACGCCCTCGACCGGATCGGTCGAGCCGAGCGGTGACCACTCGTCATCCAAAAGCAACTGCTCGCCATCACCGTCGGTTGCAGGCCTCGCGGGACGATCGGCTGGGACACCCTGCAGTGCGCCCTTTCCCTGAGCCGCCATCAAAAACACCGCCGTCTCATCGGGACGCGGCGCACGAGACGCCCCGGCGTCAGGCATCCGTCCGGCACGGGATTGAGCCGCGGCCAAAAACACCGCCGTCTCATCGGGACGAGCCGAAGAGAGAATCGTACGGGGAGGCACCGTACCGGCACCGGCGGCACGCAAATACACAGCCGTCTCCCCTGGATCTGCAGCAACGGACCAAGCGTTTCGAATCTGGTCATCGACCGAAGAAGCCTCAGGCGCGGGCGTCTGAGAAGCCGAACCCTTTGCAAAGTGAGCTCCGCGCTTCGATTCTTCCTGCGGCATCGCTCAGTCCTCTCTCGTGATCGGGGCAACCGTCGCCCCGCAAAATGCAACTAAGTCGTCGGGGGCAAGCTCAAGTTGATAGCCACGCTTACCGCCTGAGATAAAAATGGTATCCCAAAGGACGCATGTCTCATCGATCAGCGTCCGAAAGCGTTTTTTCATGCCGACTGGACTGCAGCCGCCCCGGACATACCCCGTCGCGGCAAGCAAGTCCTTGACATGCATCATGGTCAGCGACTTTTCACCAGCGGCGCGCGCGGCGGCCTTTAGGTCAAGCTCGTCGGCAACGGGAAGACAGCACACAACGTGTTCGTTGGACGGCGTCACGCAAACCAAGGTCTTAAACCCCTGGCCAGGCTCCTCGCCAAGTTGTTCCAAAATTGCAACGCCTAAACCCACCGACTCATCGCCATCGTCTTCATACGTATGGAGAATATAGGAGATGCCGGCGTTTTCCAGCTCGCGCATCGCATTGGTTTTCGGCGTCTTTGCAGCCTTTGCCATGGCATGTCCCTTCCCTCGCATTCGAACGTAACGCCTAAGTATATGTCCAATTTAGCCGCATACGTCATCTCGACACACAGAAGCGCCACCGAATCGAAAGGAATCGGTGGCGCTTCTCGTACGACGGCGTCTCTTTACTGGGCGTCGAGTTGTGCCTGACGCTCGCGGTCGCGCTTGAGCAGCGGTGCCAAGAACTTGCCCGTGTAACTCTGCGAACATGCCGCGACCTGCTCCGGCGTACCCGAGACCACGACGGTTCCGCCGCCATTGCCGCCCTCGGGACCCATATCGATCAGGCGGTCGGCAACCTTGATGACATCAAGGTTGTGTTCAATCACCAGCACCGTGTTGCCCGCATCGACCAAGCGCTGCAGCACATCGAGCAGCTGGCGGACGTCCTCAAAATGAAGGCCGGTCGTCGGCTCGTCCAAAATATAGAACGTCTTGCCCGTCTGGCGTCGATGAAGCTCCTTGGCGAGTTTCACACGCTGCGCCTCGCCGCCCGAAAGCGTCGTGGCAGGCTGCCCCAAACTCACATAGCCCAAGCCAACGTCATACAAAGTCTGAAGCTTGCGCTTAATCTGCGGGATATTCCCAAAGAAGGCCAGCGCCTCGGTGACGCTCATGTCGAGCACGTCCGAGATGGTCTTGCCACGGTAGGTGACCTCGAGTGTCTCACGGTTGTAGCGTTTACCGCCGCAAACTTCGCAGGGAACGTAGATATCGGGAAGGAAGTGCATCTCGATCTTGATCTGTCCGTCGCCCTTGCACGCCTCACAGCGCCCGCCACTCACATTAAAGGAGAAACGACCCGGCGAGTAGCCGCGCGCCTTCGACTCCGGCGTACTCGCAAACAGCGCGCGAAGATCATCCCACAGGCCAATATAGGTAGCAGGGTTGGAACGCGGTGTGCGGCCAATCGGCGACTGGTCGATATCGATAACCTTATCGATACACTCGATGCCCTCGATTTTCTTATACGGACCCACAGGGCGCGTCGAACGGTGAATAGCATTCGTAAGGGCAGGCGCAATGGTGTCGGTAACCAGGGAGCTCTTGCCCGATCCCGACACGCCGGTAACAACCGTAAGCGTACCAAACTCGATCTTGGCAGTAACGTTTTTGAGGTTGTTAGCTCGAGCGCCCGTAATTTTAAGGCAGCCGCGACCGGGCTTGCGCCGTTCATCAGGCACCCGGATCATTCGTTTGCCGGTCAGATAAGCGCCCGTCATCGACTCAGGACACGCCATGATATCGGCAGGCGTTCCCGCCGCGACTACGTGTCCGCCGTTGACGCCGGCGCCGGGCCCCATGTCGATCACGTAGTCGGCGGCACGGATCGTGTCCTCGTCGTGTTCGACGACGATGACGGTATTGCCGATATCGCGCAGACGCTCAAGGGTCTTGATCAGGCGCTCGTTATCGCGCTGATGAAGGCCGATCGATGGCTCGTCCAAAATGTACAGGACACCCATGAGGCCGGCGCCGATCTGTGTTGCCAGGCGAATACGCTGCGCCTCGCCACCAGAAAGCGTCGCCGAGGCACGATCGAGCGTCAGATAGTCGAGTCCAACATCGACCAGAAAACGCAAGCGCTCCAGGATTTCCTTGACGATGCGCCCGCCGATAAACTGTTGGCGCTCGGTGAGCTCCAGGCCCTCAAAAAACTCGAGCGACTCACGGCACGACAGGCAACAAACCTCGTAAATGGACTTGCCGCCCACGGTGACGGCGAGCATCTCAGGGCGCAAGCGAGCGCCGTGGCAGCTCGAGCACGGTTCCTCGCGAATGTACTTCTCCAAGCGCGCCTTGGTGTTCTCGTTCGTCGTCTCGGTATAGCGTTCGTACAGGATGTTGCGAACGCCCGAAAACTTGGTATCCCACTGGCTACGACGTCCGTCGAGCTTTTGGTAGTCAACCGAGATCTTCGTATCGCCCAGGCCATCCAAGAATGCACGACGCACGCGAGGGGGCAAGTCCTCCCACGGCGTATCGGCGCTTACCTTAAAGTGTTTACAGACCGCAGCAAAAATCTGCGGGTAGTAGTTCGAATTGCCAAACAGGCTACCAAAGACTCCGTCGGCAATGGACTTCGAGGGGTCCTCGATCAGCGCCTCGGCATCAACGGTTTTCTTAAAGCCCAGGCCGTCGCACTCAGGACATGCGCCATAGGGAGCGTTAAACGAAAAATCACGCGGCTGAAGATCGTCAATGGAGTGTCCATGCTCCGGGCACGCCAAGGCCAACGAATACTCCAGCAGCTCGCCCTCGGTCCCCTCGGGAGCATCACGATCGGGCAGCATGTACACATTTACATTGCCGTGAGCCAGCGCGGTCGCCTGCTCAACGGACTCGGCGATACGGCCCAGAGAGTTCTCACGGATCACGATGCGATCGACCACGACCTCGATATCGTGCTTGAACTTCTTGTCCAGATCGATTGGATCGTCGAGCGAGCGCACTTCACCGTCGACACGCACGCGGCTAAAGCCCTCGGCGCGAAGGTCCTCAAACAGTTTGGTGTACTCGCCTTTTCGCCCGCGCACCACCGGTGCCAGCACAAACGCGCGGCGACCCTCCCCCGCCGCCAAGACCTTGTCGGCAACCTGGTCGGTCGTCTGGCGCTCAATGACGCGGCCGCATTCGGGACAGTGCGGGGTGCCCACACGGGCGAACAGCAGGCGCAGATAGTCATAAATCTCGGTTACGGTGCCAACCGTCGAGCGAGGGTTTTTAGACGTCGTCTTTTGGTCGATCGACACCGCCGGCGAAAGGCCGTCGATTGAATCCAAGTCGGGTTTGTCCATCTGGCCCAAGAACTGGCGCGCATAGCTCGAAAGGCTCTCGACGTATCGACGCTGGCCCTCGGCATAGATAGTGTCAAATGCCAGCGAGCTCTTGCCCGAGCCAGAAAGACCGGTAATGACCACGAGTTGGTCACGCGGAATGGAAACATCGATATCACGGAGGTTGTGCTCACGAGCGCCGCGAATAACGATAGAAGAATCAGACATGGAAGCTCCTTGCCTCCTATTGCATCGAATCATACTGCCGATGAGTTTAGCGCACTCGACGCGCACAGATGTTCGTAATACAAGATTCGCAGACCTTTAGCTTTGCGTATCGGGCGCTTTGTTTCTCGAAATGCCGTGGAAAGGTTACAGTAATCTAATACTGAACTTAATTTGCTGTAACAGAGGAACGTCCATGACCGAAGATATCCCCCTTGAAATCACTTCGAGCGACATGGCCAATCTGCCCATATTCATCGCCGTCCTTATCGTGGCCACCGTCGTCGTGCGCGTGTATTTTTCAATCAAACACAATGAAAAGCCGCCCATTGCCCGCGTCTTTTGGTGCGCGACGCTCCTCATCCCGCTCGGCATGGTAGCTGCATGGATTACGAATCAATTGCTCGTAAATGAGGGCAGTTCCCTATGGGTCCTTTCTTATTCGGCGCTCGGTGCTGCCGCCGTCATACTTCTTGTCGAGCCCTTGGTTTCGGGACTTATCGACCAAACCGATCTTGCGACGGGAACGGTTGCCTGTATTTGCCGTGACATCCTTGTCATCGCCGCTGTTTCAGCGCTCTCGTTCGTTTCACTCGAAATTGCCTGCAACGAAACGTTCTATCGCATTCCCGCCAACTCATTCGGGTTTTCCGTCGGGCTGCTCGCGACGGTTCTGCTCTCCCTTTATTTGCTGGGACAGCGTCATGGAGGCGTCATGGTCCTCGTGCCCGTCGTCTGTTGCATCCTTGGCATTGCCGAGCACTTCGTCATAACGTTTAAAGGCGAGGCCATCCTGCCAAGCGATATCTTGGCCCTTGGCACCGCAATGGAAGTGAGCGAGGGATACGAGTTTACCTTTACCGCCGGAATCGTAACCTCTCTAGCCCTGCTAGAGATTTCCCTGGGGCTTCTTTCGCTTATCCGACCGAGAAAGCTCCGTACGCCCACCCATGTCTTCCCCGCAATCGCCGCTAACCTCTGCGCTTTTCTGCTAGTGACCGTTGTGGGGCTCTCGGGCTTTTCCAGCATCGACTTGGAGCAGGCGCTGAATTTTGGATTTGACCGTTGGCAGCCCATCACCACGTATGCGTCTCAGGGTTTTATCACTTCGTTCACCGAAATGGTCAACGAGTTGCCCATTGAGAAGCCCGAAGACTATACGCCCGATGAGGCGCAGAGCATCGAGCAGGAGCTCGCCGCCACCTACGACAGCACGTATGGCTCGAGCGAGCAGCGCGCGGCGGCCGTTGCCCAGTTCAATGAAATCAAGCCGACGATTGTTGCCGTCATGAACGAGAGTTTTAGCGACCTTTCGTGCTTTGAGCAGCTCCAGGCGGCCGGGTACACCGGCCCCGCATTCTACAACTCGCTTCCCGACACACTTGTTCGCGGCACCATGCTCGCTTCGGTCGCCGGTGGCGGAACGGCGAACTCCGAATTCGAATTTTTGACCGGAGCGACAACGGCCTTTGTCGGATTAGGCAAAATCCCCTATCAGCTATATCAGATGAATGGCGTCAACAGCCTGGCAAAGGACCTTAAGGAGCTTGGGTATACCGCTACCGCTATGCACCCGCAAAACCCCGTCAACTACCATCGAGATAAAATCTATCAGCAGCTGGGCTTTGGAGACTTTCTTTCAATCGGCGATTTCGAAGGTGCGCCCTGTTACCATGCCGGCGTATGCGACTACGCCACCTACGACAAGATACTCGACCTGCTTAGAACCGACGAAGCCCCGCAGTTCATCTTTGACGTCACGATGCAAAATCACGGCGGCTACGACTATGGCACCGTTCCCGCCGAAGAGCTGACAAACTATTGGGTCGAGGGAGCCAGCGAGGGCGCCAATAGCGCGCTCAACACCTATCTTACCTGCATCAACGCATCCGACCGGGACCTCGAGTACTTTATCAACGAGCTCCGCAATATCGGCAGACCGGTTGTTCTTGTCTTTTTTGGCGACCATCAGCCGAGCGCCGCAACGACTCTCAACGACGAGCTGTACCCTCAGGAAGATACGGCAAGCCACGCTTTCCGTATCTATCAGTCGACCTATTTCGTCTGGGCTAACTATGAAATCGCCGGCAATACCGAGCTCAACGTCTACGACACCGTCGGGGCAAACGAGATTGCAGCCATTACCCTTAATAAGATCGGCGCCCCGCTCACCGACTATCAAAAGGCTCTGCTTGCAACAAGGTCAGATGTGCCCACCATCAATGTCGCCGGCTATCTTGGTGCCGACGGGCTGCGCTACGATTTGGAAGCTGAAGACAGCCCATACGCCTCGACGATCGACAAGCTGCAGCGCATGCAATACCTCGAGTTCGCCAGCAAAGTTCAGTAAGCCCGCTCATTCGCTTGGGCCCATCGTATTGCAAGCACGCTCGGCCCAAATGCATCACAAATGACTCCCGCTCGCAAACGAGGGTACAATGACGCTCGTGTCACATCACGGGGCTCCGGCCCCAACATATACAAAGGAGTCATACATGGGTTGCGAGCACGCACAGGCCGCCGGCGGACAAACGTCGCCGTCGCAATTTGAGGAGAACACGCTGTCCGAGGTCAAACGCGTCATCGCCGTGCTTTCCGGCAAGGGCGGTGTCGGCAAGTCGTTTGTCACCGGTGCCATCGCCACCGAGCTTGCCCGTCACGGCCACAAGGTCGGCGTCCTCGATGCCGACATCACCGGTCCCTCTATCCCCAAGATGTTCGGTATGAGCGGACGCCACGTCCATGCCCTTGGCAACCTTATGCTGCCCGAAATCTCCGAGCACGGCGTCAAGGTCATGAGCTCCAACCTGCTGCTCCAAAACGAGACCGACCCCGTCCTTTGGCGCGGTCCGGTCATCGCAGGCGCCATTAGGCAGTTCTGGAGCGAGACCTCGTGGGGCCCCATCGACTACCTGCTGGTCGACATGCCTCCGGGAACAGGCGACGTCGCGCTCACCGTCTTCCAGTCGCTGCCCGTCGACGGCATCGTCATCGTCACGAGCCCGCAGGATCTGGTCTCGATGATCGTCGCCAAGGCGGTTAACATGGCCGAGAAGATGAACGTCCCCATTCTGGGCATTGTCGAGAACATGAGCTATATTGAGTGCCCCGACTGCGGCAAGAAGATCGAGGTCTTTGGCAAGAGCAAGCTCCCCGAGGTCGCAGAGCGCTATAACCTCGACATCTTGGGCCAGCTTCCCATTAATCCGGCACTCGCCGAGGCCTGCGATAAGGGCGAGGTCGAGACCGCGCTGCCCGACGGCATGTTGCCCCAGGCCGTCTCTGCCGTCGAGGCCATTGCCCCGCACGAGACCGACGAGGCCTAAGTGAACACGAGCGCCTTCTATGACGTCCTGGTAATCGGCGGCGGGGCTTCAGGCCTCGCCGCCGCCATTACGGCCGCACGCGCTGGCAAAAGCGTCTGCATCGTTGAGCGCGATGTCGCCTGCGGCCTTAAGCTCCTTGCGACCGGCAACGGCCGCTGCAACCTCTCCAACGAATCGATTGAACCACAGCGGTATAACCACCCCGCATTCGTCGAATCCGTCATGGGCCCCCAGCCCGAACAAGAGCTTATGGGTTTCTTCTCCTCGCTGGGCATCATGACAACCTCCGAGGAAGGCCGGCTGTACCCGCGCTCCCTTCGCGCCGAATCGGTACGCGACGCGCTTCTCAACGTTTGCGACCGCCTGGGTATCACCTTAATCTGCGGAGCCAACGTTGCCTCGGCGCACAAAGCTTCCGAAGGCTGGGCACTCCAAATAAACCGTCCAGCGCGGGCACTCAAGGCAAAAAAGCACGACGACCGAAAATCGGAGCTCCGCTCGCTTCGGAAAGCACTCGCCGATGTCCCTCGCAAGAACGAGGCCCTGGAGGCACATGCCGTAATTATCGCCACGGGTGGCAACCCCACCGTTATCGCCGATACGTTTAGCCTCCCCCTCACTTCGCTGCGCCCCATCCTCTGCCCCGTATCGGCAACGGTTGTCGGCGATCGGGCGGCACTCAAGACGTTGGATGGTCTGCGCGTCCGCGCCCGCTTGACGCTCACCCGTAACCATAGTGAGCTCTGGCACGAAGACGGTGAAGTACTGTTTCGAACCTTCGGTATCTCGGGCGTCGCTGTCTTCAACCTCTCCCGTCGTATCCAGCGCGGCGATACGATCCTGCTCGACGTTTTCCCCGACCTCTCTAAAGACGAGTTGCTCGATATGCTTAACAGGCGCGTTAAGCTGCTCGGCGTCTTTTCGCCCCGCGATCCCCGTTGGCTCGACGGCATGCTCGCCCCGCAACTCTCCCGTGTCGTCTGCACAGCGTTCGAGCAGTGCCATCCAGGCTCCAACGATGTCGTCCACCTGGTCTCGATCCTCAAGCACTTTAAGTTGCTCGTCGAGGGAACAGCCGAGGAGCGCTCGGCGCAGGTCACGCGTGGTGGCGTATCTGTCGAGAGCATCTCAACACCCAGTCTACACGCGTGCAGCGTTGTCGACGCCCCGCTTTACGTCTGCGGCGAAGCGCTCGACATCGACGCCGATTGCGGAGGCTTTAACCTTGCGTGGGCCTGGATCTCGGGCATTCGCGCTGCAAGCAGCCTGTAGCCGCACAGTCTATAATCAAAAACGCATTCGGGCCGTCTGGGATACCGGACGGCCTCTTTCTTGCCTCTAAGGAGACCTCGATGATCGAACTCACCCAAGTCAACGCGTCACTCGATGAAGCCGGCGATGAAAATGCCTGCCTCATTGTTGGCAAGCGATTCGCCAAGCGCGTCCTGCGTTGCAAGGACTCCGAGATCAAGTCCATCGAGCTCCACCGCAAGTCAATCGACGCTCGCAAAAAACGAGACGTCCATTTTATCCTGAGCTTTCGTGTTGAGCTGACTAGTCCCCACCTCGAGCGAGAAGCGCTCGACAGCGTTGCCGAGCGTGACCGCTCGCGCGTACGCGCGATAGAAGACGATGAGCCTTCATTCCCCTCCCCCGTCTCCGACGCACCCAAAGAGCGCCCTGTCGTCGTCGGTGCCGGATGCGCCGGCCTTTTCGCCGCACTCACCCTTGCCGAAGCAGGTCTGAAGCCCTTGCTCATCGAGCGCGGCGACCCGGCATTTCGCCGCTCGCAGGCGATCGACCTCTTTCTAAAGGAGCGTATCCTCGACCCCGAGAGCAATATCCAGTTTGGTCTGGGCGGCGCGGGGACCTTCTCGGACGGCAAGCTCAATACGGGAACAAAAAATCCCGCCCATCGCCTCATCCTCGAAACCTTCGTCGAGGCGGGTGCGCCCCGCGATATTCTGTGGGATGCCAAGCCGCACATTGGCTCCGACATCCTTCCCACGGTTGTTACCGCTATATCCCAGCGCATCGAGCAACTCGGAGGTGTCGTCCGTTATCGAACAAAACTCGTCGACATTCGCATCGACGCGTCTGGCGCCATCACCGGTATTGATGTCCAATCATCCCAAGACGCCGCTTACGAGCCAATTGAGACAAAGCACCTCATCCTCGCCTGCGGGCATTCTGCTCGCGATATTTTTGAACTCCTTAAGGACCACGACGTGGCCCTCGCACAAAAGACCTTTGCCATGGGCGTTCGCATCGAGCATCCGCAGCGCGACATCGACCGAGCCCAATATGGAGCCTCGGCGGGACATCCTGCCCTCGGAGCAGCCCCCTACAAACTCGTCGCTCATCTTCCCAACGGCCGCAGCGTGTTCTCGTTTTGCATGTGCCCCGGCGGGCAGGTTGTCGCCGCCTCTTCCGAGCAGGGCCACCTGTGCGTCAACGGCGCCAGCCTCAATGCCCGCGACGGCCGTAACGCAAATGCCGCCCTGCTCGTTAACGTCACGCCCGAGGACCTTCCCGACGATGACCCGCTCGCCGGCATCGAGCTCCAGCGCGCCTGCGAGGCGGCCGCCTATCGCCTGGGCGGTTCCAACTGGAACGCACCGGCACAACTCGTCGGAGATTTCCTCGCAGGACGCGCCAGCAAGGCGCCCGGAAAGGTAAAGCCCACCTATCCGCTCGGTGTGACCTGGACGGCAATTGACGAAGCCCTGCCGCAGCATATCGTCGAGTCGCTCCGCCTGGGACTTCCCCTACTCGGAAAAAAGCTACGGGGCTACGACCGCCCCGATGCCGTTCTTACCGGCGTGGAGACTCGTTCGAGCTCACCGGTCACTGTCACCCGAGACCGAACGTGCCATGCCGTGTCGACCCCGGGCCTCTACCCTTGTGGTGAGGGAGCTGGATATGCCGGAGGCATCATGAGCGCGGCCACCGACGGTATCCGTTGTGCCGAAGCCCTGATCGCAGACCTCTAGCGAACGAATTCCAGCGCGCAAAAGACACAGGCCCCGAGCTCCACAGGGAACTCGGGGCCTGTTCGCTATTTCTTAAACCGTGCACCCTGGCGTTTTCTACCCGATGCGAACGTGGAACCCTTGCGGGCCTGCGAACGTAAGCGCTCGATCGTCTCGTCCTCAGACGCACCCTCGAGCATCGCCCGAATCTGAACGACAGCATCACGCAGGCGCGCCGCCTCCTCAAAGTCCATGGCGGCAGAAGCGTTACGCATATCCTCTTCCATGGTTTCGACGATCCGCACAAGCTCGTCATGCGGTAGTTCTTCCAACTGCTCCGCAAGTGTCTGCTCGGTCGCCGCCGTTTCCGGCACACCGCCCTCGCCCGACTCATCGGGCGTATAGAATGCGCCATGGCCAAGAGAGTCGCCCTTCGAGCGTCCCTTGGAGCCCACAGTTTTTTCGGCCTCGGCAATAAAACTTGAGATGTCGTTGATGGCCTTGCGCACTGTCTTGGGCACAATGCCATGTTCTTCGTTATATGCCATCTGAATCTCGCGACGACGCTGCGTCTCCTCGATGGCCGCTTTCATCGAATCGGTCACAACATCTGCATACATGATGACTTCGCCATCGGCGTTACGGGCCGCACGGCCAATCGTCTGAATCAGCGAACGACGGTTGCGCAAGAAGCCTTCCTTATCGGCATCGAGAATTGCCACCAGTGAGACCTCGGGAAGATCCAAGCCCTCGCGAAGCAGGTTGATGCCAACGAGAACATCGATCTTGCCCTCGCGCAGCGTTCGCAGGATCTCGACACGGTCCATTGTCGCCGTATCAGAGTGCATGTAATTAACCTTAATGCCCGCATCAAGTAGATGGTCGGTCAGGTCCTCGGCCATGCGCTTGGTCAACGTGGTCACCAGCACGCGCTCCTTGCGGGCAACGCGCTCGCGAATCTCGTCCTCAAGATCGTCAATCTGACCGCGAACGGGACGCACGTCAATCTTGGGATCGAGCAGGCCGGTCGGACGAATAATCTGCTCCACGTCGTTTTGGCTCACCCGCAGCTCGTAGTCGCCCGGCGTTGCCGAAACATAGATGAACTGGGGGATTCTCGCCTCAAACTCATCGAAGCGAAGCGGACGATTGTCGAGCGCCGAGGGCAGGCGAAAACCATGTTCAACAAGCGTAACTTTGCGCGATCGGTCGCCTTCGTGCATGCCGCGAATCTGTGGCACCGTCACGTGGCTCTCGTCTATGATGCAGAGCATGTCCTTGGGGAAGTAGTCAATCAAGGTAAACGGCGGTTCGCCCGGCTTACGCCCGTCCAGATGACGCGAGTAGTTCTCGATGCCGTTGCAAAAGCCCATCGTCTCGAGCATCTCGAGGTCATAATCGGTCCGTTGCTGTAGACGTTGCGCCTCGAGCAACTTGTCGGTCGCCTTGAGCTCCGCGACGCGCTTCTCGCACTCTTCACTGATTGACTTCAAGGCCGCCTTGACCTTGGGCTTCTCGGTCACATAGTGCGATGCCGGCCACACGGGAATAGCCTCATACTCACGAAGCATCTCACCGGTAACCTCATCGATTTCGGCGATAAGCTCGACCTCATCGCCAAAGAACTCAAATCGCAACGGATGCTCGGCATAGGGCGGATACACATCGACAACATCACCGCGCACGCGGAAGGTGCCACGCGCCAAGTCATAGTCGTTCCGGTCGTACTGAATGTCGATGAGCGCATGGATAAAGTCATCGCGCTCGAGCGGTACTTTCTTGTCGACATTCGGCGCCAGCCCCGCATAGTCCTCAGGAGAGCCGATGCCATAGATGCAGGACACCGAAGCAACGACGATCACATCGCGTCGAGAAAGCAACGAGGCGGTCGCCTGATGTCGAAGCATCTCGACTTCTTCGTTAATCGAAGCATCCTTCTCGATATACGTATCGCTTTGCGGCACATATGCCTCGGGCTGATAGTAGTCGTAGTACGAGACGAAGTAGACCACGGCGTTGTTGGGAAAGAATTCTTTGAGCTCGCTCGCAAGCTGGGCGGCGAGGGTTTTGTTGGGGGCCATGACCAGCGTTGGCTTACCGAGAGCTTCGATGGTCTTGGCCATGGTAAAGGTCTTGCCCGAGCCGGTCACGCCAAGCAAAACCTGATAGCGGTCTCCGTCCCTCACACCCTGCACAAGCGACTCAATGGCCTTAGGCTGTGAACCTGCAGGCTCATAGGGAGACACGACCTCAAACGGTACCTCAGAGCCCTCAACGCCAAAACGTTTGAGCTCTCCGCCAACACGCTCAACTTCAAAATCCGCCATGGACACTCCTAACTCATACATCTGCAGTATACGCAGGCGGCAGGCATAGTCCTATACGAACCGGTCGGGATAGAGGGTCTTATAGCGAACCCAGGCATTATTGACACGAATCAAATAGGCTTGCGTCTCGGGAAAGGCAATCGCGTTATGGAGCGATGTGTTTTGCTGCGCCCACCCATCGACATTGCCCATTCCGGCATTGTAAGCAGCAATAGCGCTATCCGTCGACCCATTGAAATACGTCAACAGGTATGAGAGGTACGCGCACCCAAATTCGATATTCGAAGCGGGGTCATTCAGGTTATCGGCAGAATACTCATCCCCGTCGACAAGGCCCTTAGCGATCATATCCTGAGCGGTTTCGGGCATAAGTTGCATGAGACCTTGGGCGCCCTGATTTGATTCCGCCTCGGGATCCCAGTTTGATTCCGACTTGATGACGGCACACACCAGATACGGATCGAGATTATGCGAAATACTGGACTGCTTTACATACGCTTCATAGTCAATCGGATAGAACGGTTTAAAGAAAGCGGCGGGAGCACACGAGTAAACGAGCGAGATAAGGCCAAAGACGAAAACGACAACCAGCGGCACAAGGCGATACCACGTAAAGAAACGCGTCTTAGGCATCTGTCGTCTCCTTATCCATAGCATCCATAAGGCCATGGCGAGCAAGCCACGCGTCCAGTTGTTCAAAGAGCGAGCTGTCGCCCGCTGCGTTATCAATCACGGTCGTGGCGAGACTGCAAAGCGAAGACTCATCGGGTTGGCAAGCACAGCGAGCATCAAAATCGGATGGCTCCATACCACGGTGAATAGCGCGTTCGCGACGGACCGCTAAAGGAGCGCTAACAACCATAATTTCATCCACAAGGCCAAAGGCGTCCTCAAAGCCAGTCGGAGCAGATACTTCGACCGCCGCAAAGGGATAGCGGGGAGACGAAACCGTACAGCAAACAGGATCGAGAATCCTCAGCGAAAGCTGCTCAACGAGAACGGGGTGCACAATACTATTGAGCCTTGCAACCGTATCGGGAGAAACAAAAGCTCGAGAAGCGAGGACGTTACGTCGAACACCGCCATCCTCGTCCAAAATATCCCAGCCAAACTCTTCAGCAAGAGCATTGACGATATCCGACCCCGGCACGTACAGCGATTTGGCAAGAACGTCTAAATCGATAAGCAGGGCTCCGCGAGATTCCAGAAAGCGGCAGGCAGTCGATTTACCCGAAGCAATATTGCCCAAAACGAAAACGGTAAACATCAAGCCCTCCCTAACGTCAATGCGAGTAATTATCGCGCAAATACAAAGCGACGGTTCAAAAAACAGCCAAACAGTAAGAGAGTCAAAGGAAGAGTCCGTTCACAAGGCACAGCTTGTATATAGATATAGCGCAAAAAAGGGGGAGGCCGCGAGGCCTCCCCCTTCTCAGTCCAAGCGCACGGCTCGGTGCCGTCCACCGGTCAGCGGCGCCCTGGCCTCCCACGGGCTGGCCCCGCAGTACTCTCGGCGCGATGGGGCTTAGCTTCCGGGTTCGGAACGGGACCGGGCGTGCCCCCCATGCTCTGGCCGCTGACCGGTGGGCGGCGCCCACCGTTACGGTGTCCGGTGTCTCTCTCACGTGCCCTGGGGGCCGCATGGCGCATAGGGGGGAGTGACTCGGGGGCATCCTCGTGCCCGGACCGCGCGTGAGCGCTGGGTCCCGCGGGCCGCGAGGTGCGGTTCCGGAAGAGCTCGGGCGATTAGTGCGGCTCGGCTGAGGCTGTCGCCAGCCTTGCACCTGCCGTCTATCGACCAGGTAGTCTACCTGGGCCCTTACCGGAAGGAGAACTAATCCCTGGAACGGCTTCCCGCTTAGATGCCTTCAGCGGTTATCCGCGCCG